>JAAYGG010000002.1 GCA_012727895.1 Bacillota bacterium | reverse complement strand
TCACTTCCCGGGAAAGAAAGATAGGGGACGGTTCAAGGGATGGAACCGTCTCTCCGCCTTAACTTGAAGAAAGATTCGACATCACCATTTCCTTTTCCTCGCCTGATGCCGAGTTTGTTTTTACAAGTTCGATGATGAAATAAGGCTTAATTTCCGGTACAATAATAGTACATCTATTTTCGTTTCAATAGGGGTGCAAACAGGGAATGAAGATGATCATGCGTTGGTTTCCCGGCGGGGATGACAGTGTAACCCTTGAGCAGATTAAACAGATACCCGGGGTTACCGGAGTCGCCACCTGTCTCACGGATATTCCCGTGGGCGAAGTTTGGCCTTTGGACCGGCTAGTCGCTTTAAAAGAGGAGATCAACAAGGCCGGCCTGGAAGTTGAAGTGATTGAAAGCGTCAATATCCATGAGGATATCAAAAAAGGCCTGCCGGCCCGGGATCGGTATATTGAAAACTACCTGAGGACCATGGAGAACCTGGCCGCCATCGGCATCAAGTGCCTCTGTTACAATTTCATGCCGGTGATTGACTGGGCCAGAAGCGATCTGGCCGCCCCTTTGCCGGACGGCAGTACCGTCATGTCCTACCGGCATGAGGAAGTCTTGAAGATGAACCCGGCGAAAATGGCCGATGTGATGTTCAGCCAAGCCCGGGGTTACTCCCTCCCCGGCTGGGAACCGGAACGGCTGGCGGCCATGGCGGCGGACATCGAATTCTATCAGAGCATAACCCTGGAGGCCTATTGGGGTAATTTAAAATATTTCCTGGATGCCGTTATTCCCCATGCTGAAAAACTTGGGATTAAAATGGCGATCCACCCGGACGACCCGCCATGGCCCCTCTACGGCCTGCCGAAGCTGATCACTGATGCGGAAAGGATCCGGACCCTCCTGGCCTTGCATGACAGTGTCTACAACGGTCTGGCCCTCTGCACCGGCTCCCTTGGCGCCAACCCGGAGAACGATCTTCCGGCCATGATTCGCGAATTTGCCGGCCAGGGCCGGGTCCATTTTGCCCATATCAGGAACGTCAAACGCCTCTCGCCCCAGGATTTTGACGAAGCCGCCCATCCCAGTTTCTGCGGGAGCCTTGATATGTTTGCCATTGTTAAGGCCTTTCACGATAGTGGTTTCGACGGTTATATCCGTCCAGACCACGGCCGGATGATCTGGGGAGAGAAAGCCCGGCCGGGGTACGGCCTTTACGACCGGGCGCTTGGCGTCACTTACCTCCTTGGCCTTTGGGAAGCCATTACCCGGATGAAAGCAGGGCAAAAAGAATAAGGGCATTATCGCCCTTTTTTTTCTCCGCCCTTAACCAGCTACTAATTAAAATGAATGGAACGGTAAGAGCCTCTCCATTCATTTTTATAACTACCATAAACGTTTGCCGAGAAAGATATCGGGTTTTCCTATCCCGTTGGCATCGGGCATAACCCCGATAATCTTATAGCCAAGTTTCATGTAAAAAGCGGATTGATGCGTCCCGGGAGAAAAGTCTCTAATTTTTCCCGGTAAATCATCATATAAGTCAACATTGGCAAAGGAGGTTTCGCCATCGTCTCTTTCATCGTCGGCACCCGCATGTATCGTCAAACCACCCTTCTTTCTTGCTTCATCCTCTAACGCTGTGACGATTGCCCTGCCAATACCCTGCCTTCGCCGATCACTGCGAACTGCCAGCGGATGTATTTCGAAGACATTTCCATTATACGCTGGAAGTATACCACCCCAGCCAAGCACAACACCGTCTTCAACAGCGGCAAGCAAAGTATTTCCCGGGACCAAAAGCGCTTTTATTTCCGCCAAAGCATCCTGCAGTGTCGGCCAGCCAATGGGGATACTGTCGGTCAAGATTTGTGCCGCCTGGGTTATCTGGGTTTTGTTGAGTTGGGTCATGTTTATAATTTCCATTTAGAACCCTCCAATTCACTTCGATTCAATAACTCAGTACGTTGATTATAATAACTAATCCCATCCCAGCCAAGACACGGAACCGTCCCCTGTCTTACCCTACAGACGGTAGAATAAATTTGCCTATCACATCATTTAGGATATGGCTATTGTCTTTTACCAAACTTGTTCTAGAAGTAACTATGAGGAGAATATCTAATTCTGGAATTACATATATTTTTTGTCCCCCCGCGCCCGAAGCAGAGTATGTTATATATGCTTCTCCTGTTTTTTCATTTTTTTCGTTCTTCAAATACCATAAGTACCCGTAGTTAAATCCATAAATCCACTCATGATAGCTTTTCAAAGACTGCTCGACCCATTGCTTTGATACAATCATTTTATTATCCCAAACCCCGTTATTGAGAAATAAATAACCAATTTTGGCGAGGTCGTATTGGGACATGAATAAATTACCACCGCCAAAGTTAATACCTTTGCTATCCTTCTCCCAGTATACTTCTTTTATTCCTAATGGCGCGAAGAGAAATTCTTTAGCAAAATCTAGAGTACTCATACCTGCCGCATTTGTTATTATCGCAGATAATAGGTGAGTATTGGCTGAATTATAAACAAATTTCTCTCCTGGTTCACATTCTAAAGGTAAATCCAATATGAATTTAACCCAATCACCATCACTAAGGATCATTTTTAAGACAATACCCCCGCTTTCAATCGGAGGTATGCCTGATTTCATTGTTAGTAAGTGCTCTATTTTTAAATCCTTCCAACGTTCATCTGAAATTTGGGTGCGGCCCTGAGGCAAATAATCTAGTACTCTATCTTCAATGCTTTTTATATACCCCCTATCTATGGCAATCCCTGCAAGAATCGATATGATGCTTTTAGCAGCCGACCGCAAATTAAACAGATCAGAATGTTTATCATTGAGGTATCGCCTGGCTTTCCCAATACTTTCGTAAGTAATGAACAACAAGCTTTTAGCAGTTGAGAGCTTTTTTCCTCATACGGACGGTCATTATGCGCTTCAAAGATCAAATATCCGTTTTTTATAAGAATAAAACTAAAGTAGCTCTTAAAATGTTTTTCGATATATCTAATTGCATCAGCAAGAAAACTGGAATCCATACCTTGTTCCTCTGGAGTTGAGAGTTTCCAACCTTTCGTTGGGAAGTAAGCTCTTTCCCTATCGATTTGAAATACTTCCATTTTCATTCCCATCATTTTCATTCCAAAATCAATGCCGGAGCCCGGGTAGACTGCACGAACACCGCCTCGGAGGCGGGAAGGATAACCAAGCTACTTTTTTGCCCTCGTCAGCAATGCCACACACTCCACATGAAAAGTATGGGGGAACATGTCAATCGGTTGGATCTCCTGGACCCGGTAACCCTCATCCACCAAGATCCGCAGGTCCCGCGCTAAGGTGCTGGGGTTGCAACTGACGTAGACGAGGCGTTTGGGCCTGATGGCGGCCAGGGCTTCCAACACCTCTTTCCGGCAGCCGCTGCGGGGCGGATCAACCACGGCCACATCAAAACCGAACCCGATCCGGGCCAGCCGCGGCAGGACTTTTTCCGTCTCCCCGGCCACGAACCGCACGTTCTCAATGCCGTTTCGCTTGGCGTTTTCCACCGCATCGTTCACCGCTTCGGCGACCACTTCCACACCATAGACTTCCCGGGCCCGCCGGGCCAGGAAAAGCGTAAGACTGCCCACGCCGCAGTAGGCGTCGACCACTCTTTCTTTTCCGGTTAAACCCGCGTATTCCACGGCTTTATTATAAAGGATCTCCGTCTGCGCCGGGTTGACCTGGAAGAAGGAGGTGGCGGAGATCTTAAACTCCAGATCGTCCAGGCGGTCGATGATCCCGTCTTCTCCGTAGAGAACGATATTGGTCTCGCCCAGGACCACATTGCCTTTCATGGTGTTGACGTTCTGCACCACGCTTTTAATCTCCGGAAAACGGCTGGCCAGGATGCGGGCCAGTTCTTCCCCTTCCGGGAATGTCCGGCCATTGGTGACCAGCACCACCATGGCCTGGCCCGACTGGAACCCGTTTTTCACCAGGAGATAACGGAGAAGCCCTTGCCCGGTCTGTTCGTTATAAATAGAGATCCCCATCCCTTCCACCAACTCGCGGACGGCATTCATGATCCTGTTGTTCAGCGGGTGCTGGATCAAGCACTCCCGGGTATCAATCACATTGTGGGTTCCCTGTTGGTAGCAGCCCACAATGACCCTGCCGTTCTCCAGGGCAAAGGGGTACTGGACCTTGTTCCGGTATTCCCAGGGATGCGCCATGCCGATCATGGGGCGAACGGGAAGGTTTTTAAACCCTCCCAGCCGCTCAAGGGCGGCGTTGACCCGTTGCTGTTTGAACTCCAGTTGCGCCGGGTAATCAAGGTGCAGTAATTGACAACCGCCGCATTCTCCATAAAGCGGGCAGGGGGGTTCCACCCGGTGGGGAGAGCGTTTGCGGATCTCAACCGCTTCACCCCGGGCGTAATTCTTTTTCACCAACTCAATCCGGACCAGCACCTCTTCGCCGTCCAAGGCGCCGGGGACAAAGACGGTGAACCCCTTAAACCTGCCCACCCCTTCACCCTGATGGGCATAGCCCTTTATATCCACGACCACTTCCTGTCCAACCTTGACCGGGGCCAACTCCGCTGCCATACCTGCTCCTCCACTCCTGTCTTGATTATAGAATAAACATTCTCTCTTTACGCTTATTCTTCCTCCCTCTGCGGGGGAAAAGACGGGGCAGGGGAGAACGGGCCAAGTCGATTAATGACTGCGCCTTTTTATTGCCCTCCCGCCTTAAATATGATATATATGAATAGGCGACCATAAAAGCAGCAATAAAGTTGGTGAAAAAGATGAAAGCAAAATCCGAATGTTATATCTGCTCTCTTCAACAGGTGCTCTCGATAACCAGGCGGATAACGGACGACCCGGAAACAGAATTGAGGATAATAAATAAAGCCCTGGAGTACATGGTGAATATGGACCCGGAGATCACGCCGGCGGAGATCTCCAGCGACCTTTTTCGTCTGGTCTGCCGGGAATTGGAGGCCTCCGATCCCTACAGGGAAGAGATGGACTTTTACAACCGGCAGGCGCTGGAACTCTATCCCCGGCTCCAGGAGGTCCTGGCAAAAAGTGATGACCGGATCTACACCGCTCTTTTGCTAGCGGTGGCCGGAAACCAGATTGACCTGGGAATTATTGATGAGATCGATATTGAGGGGACAATCCGGGAGGTGCTGGCAGAGGGGTTGCGCCTCAACGATTACGAGGAGTTCCGGAATGACCTGGCGGAGGCCAAATCCCTCCTTTATCTGGTGGATAATGCCGGGGAGATCCTTTTCGACCGGATCCTCCTGGAGGAGATCAAAAAGGTCTACCCGGACTTGCAGGTAACAATCGCGGTTAAAAAGGAGCCGGCAATGAACGATGCTTTACGGGCCGACGCTTTCCAAACCGGTATGGACCGTATGGGGGAGATCATCGATACCGGCTGCGGTGATCTGGGCGCGCCAAAGCGACGGTGTTCTGCAGAGTTCGCGGAGGCCTTCCGCCGGGCCGATCTGGTCATAGCCAAAGGCCACGCCAATTTTGAGACCATTGAAGGCGAGTGGAAACACCCGGCCGTTTACGCCCTCCTGCGGGCCAAATGCCCGGTTGTCGCCGGAACGCTGGGGGTGGAGGTTTTTGATTCCGTCTTTAAAAAGCTTCCCTAAGGCCGGAGCCGTCTCTTTGTGAAGGCAAAGGCCATGCCGGGTACAGGCATAGACGTAAAAAATACTAATCCCAAATATAAAAAAAGCAGCCGGTATCCGGCTGCTTTTTGGTGTGGAAATTTGCCAAGCCCGGGACCCGGGCAATTGTTTACTTACTTATGTTGCTCGCAGGTCTGGTTTCCAACAGTACACGATGTCTTACATGCCGATTGACAAGAGTTGGCGCAATTCCCGCACCCTCCGCTTTCGATTGTTTTCTGAAGGTTACCATGGATAATTGCTTTAATGTGAGTCACCAAAAACCCTCCACTTCTAGAAGATGAATAATATAAATAAAATGGTGGACCCGAAGGGATTCGAACCCTCGACCTCTGCGATGCGAACGCAGCGCTCTCCCAGCTGAGCTACAGGCCCGCCAAATACTAAGCCTCTTCGATTATGGCCGATAAAGGCATGTGCCGCCGTAATGCTTATCCCAAAATATACATTTCCGTACTACTTTCAGTTCGCGAGGCGGTTTGGTATAATTGCAAATCGTTGTATCCGGGAGTTGACTAAAATGCTGGCATTCACGGCAGACCTTCAAGACTTCTTCTGTTGTGAGCTTATAGACCATGCCCATAGTCTCACCACCTGCCTCTCAGGTCGCATTCCCCCTTCATAAAGTATTATACCATACCCGCAGAAGTTTGCCAAGACCCGCCAAAACTTGGCTACATTCGTCTCCCCTTTACCGGGCATTCACTGTTTGCGAAAGATTAAAATGTTTTGGTGCATAATATTCGGCACATAACATCTTTTCACGGCATAGGGCTTCAAGGGGCGCTGGGTCGCCTGGTTCCACCAGATGCGTAATCCTTTCCATTTAAACCCCGCTTCGCGGATTTTTTCCGCCACTTTGTAACTGAGCGGCAGATATTCCCCGTCTTGATACCGGTCCCCGACCAGTAAAACCAGGTAGCGTTGGGGCTGCAGGACCCGCCAGGCCTCCCCGGCAAAGTCCGCCATCTTCTGCAGGTAACTGGCGAAATCCGGCAGGTTGCCCAGATCTCTGTGGTCGTCGCGGCCAAACATGGCAAAATTGGTCTCTTCCTTGAACCGCACCCGGTGCCGGCAACCGTAGGGCGGATCGGTGATAATCGCCGCCAGGCAGCCGGCGGGGAACTTCTTAAGCTCACTAAGGCAATCGCCGTGAATCATCGTTCCCCGGATCGGTTCCCCGGCCGTATCCGGGAGAAAACCGCCGTTTTTGACCGTGAATTTCTTCTGGATCTCCTGGTAAACACGGACCCATTCCCGGTTGATCTCGATGCCAATGGCTTTTCTTTGGGCCAAAGCCGCTCCCAGCAGGGTGCTTCCCGTGCCGGCAAAGGGATCCAGCACGCTTTCGCCCTTCTTTGTGAAAAACCTGATAATCTCGGCCATTAACTGCGGGGGTTTAATCGCCCCGTGTTTTTTCCGGAGGGAATGGGTGGGGTCGGGCGGGTAGTTCGTTGGAAAGATGGTACTCGTCCAGTATAACCACTCGGAGCCGGAAAGGTCATTTAACAAGTTATCCATGGGGATTCTCCAGATCTGCTTTCCGCGGTTCTTTGTTCCTAGTCTATTCCCCGCCCTTCTTTATCATACTTTGCTTTTCAAAACAAAATCTACCAGACAAGATCAATCTCCAAAGCATGCTTCTCTTCCAGGAAATCATAGCTCAACACCGCTTCAAAGCAGTGCAGGTCCTGGACGAGAACGAGCTTTTGGGTCTTCCACAAACCCCCTGCTTTTCCCCACATATACGTGGCATCCGCCCGCAATGTCAATGGGCCCGCCCGCAAAAGACGGACAGTTGCTCCTGTTTCCAGTTGCCAGCCGTCGAGATATTCTTTTCCCCATCTCCCCTGGGCATGAACCAGCCCATGCCTGGTGGAAAAACCCGAAAACCAGCTTCTCCTGACTCTTCCGCCAAAACTCTCGGCTCTGGGAGGGCCAAGGGATGCAAGACTGGTGATCTCGTGGGAGTAGGCCTTTCGTTGGAAAAGCTCCCCTGTGAGCCGCGGCGCCACGGGGAAAGTCAGCTGCATCCATTTCTCGCCCGGGATCGACCCCGGTTCCCGGTTGTTCGTAATACCGGCTCTAAAGCGCGACCGGATTTGCTGGTGCGCCAGGGAAAAAACCACCCTTTCCCCGGTCCGGCTGTTCCAGGTATAATCGGTATCCACGGTCAACGCCTCGCTGGGAAACCAGTGGAGCCCGGCGGTTAATTGCAGGCTCCCTCTCGTGCCCAACCTTGCCCCGGTGGTGACGGCAAACCGCTCTAAAAAAGGAGTACGACGGCTTATGGAAAGGAACAACCCCCAGTCGTCATCATAGCCACCGCGGATAACCGGCCAATTCTCATAATTCGTGGGAAGGCTCAGCGGCGGCAGGGGCAGGAGGGGGAGGCCTTTCACTTTCAGCCAGCCGGCGCCTGTTTTTATCCGCTCGTCCTCCAGCCGGACCTTGCTGGCGGAAAACGCCAGATCCGGCACGGCCAGGTTGCAACGGGTAACTACCGCGTTTTGCAAAGTTACCGAAGCGCCGGTAATTTCCGCCCGGGAACCCCAGAAGAGCGTCTTATCCATCTCGCCGGAGACCTCTTGTATTTCCCCGGTTTCCGTCTGGAAGTTATAGATCAATTCATCTCCCTGCATGGTAAAGTCGGGATGGACCAGTTCCACCTTGCCGGTAACTTTCAGCCATCCCTCCTGGTCAAGGAAGATCTCCCGTCCTCTAATCACCATTTCTTCACTGCGGATCTCCACGCCGTCGCTGCCAGCAAAAGTCCGGGCCTCCGTGTCCAGCTCCGCCTGGCTGGCGGTGATTTCAACCTCCTTACCGGCCAGGATCTGGCTGGCAGCGGCCGCTCCCACGGCGGTCAAAGAAAAAAATACCGCCAAGAGGAGGAAAAGCACGCAAACGGCAGATCCCCGCCGGCTTTTTGGCCATATGCACACAGGCGCGAATAAACCCCGCATTTTCCTTTCTTTCACTGGGCATTCCCCCGCACTTTCTCCCTGTTTATTTCCAACGGGCGGTGTTGAACAACGGGTACCCTTGGGGAGAAAACTTTAATTCCTGTAATTCCCCGGAGACAAGATACGGTTTGGCGGTAAAATAAACTGGAATGACCGGCCAATCGCTCAAGGCCATTCTCTCCAGCGCCTGGCAGATCTCCATCCGTTCCTGTACTTCCGTGCTTTCCTGGGCCCGCCGCAGCCAACGGTCGTACTCCTCATTCCGGTAAGCGGAAAAATTCTCGTAAGCGCCGGAAGAGAGGAGATGCAAAAAGGCCGCCGGGTCCGGGTAATCGCTGATCCAGCCGGCCCGCGCCGCATAAAATCGTCCTGTTGTACAGAGTTCCTCATATTCCGGCCAGGACAAAACCTTTACCCGTGTGGGCACTCCCAGATTGATCCCCCACATTTCCGCAATTGTCCGGGCGATTTCCTCAGAGGCTTCCCCCTCCACCGCCACCAGTTCCAATGGGGGGAAACCGTCCTCTCCCGGGTAACCGGCACGGGCAAGCAGGGCCCGGGCCTTCTCTATATCCATCGCCGGCACCAGATCCCCGCCGGTACTCCGGAAGTCTTGGCCGGTGATCCCGTCCGGTATCCCCGGGGAAACCAGGCCGGTGGCAGGGATAGCGTTTAGCCCCATGATCTTTTCTACTATATATTCACGGTCGATCGCCAGGGCCAGTGCCTCGCGGACCAAGGGATTATTCAAGGGTGGGCGCCGGAGGTTCAGGTAGAGATAGCCGGTACCGCCGGTAGGGACCTGCACCAAGTCTGAACCGAATTTGGAGAGTTCGGAGAGGGGAGGCTCCTCCATCAGGTGGAGAAGACCCGCTCCGTAGAGGGAGATTGCGGCTGCCGGGGCCAAAAAGGTAATCTTCACCCTCTCCAAATGCACCCGTTCCCGGGTATAATGGGGGTTCGGCGCTAGAACCGCATAGTCCCGGGGTTCCCATTCTCTGATGCAATAAGGGCCGTTAGTGCAGAAACCCGGGCGGTAGGCACTCCTTTCCTCCCTGGAGAGGATGGTATTAAAGAGGGAATGAACAGGGAAAAATTCAGGCCGGGTTAATAAGGCGAGAAAATGCCCGGCCGGTTCGACCAGTTCCACCTGGAGGGTCCGCTCATCCAGGGCTCTAATCCCCACCTCGGCAAAGGAATCCACTTCGCCAAGGCGGTAAGCCCGGGCGTTTACTATAATGTCAAATAAAAAACCGTATTGAAACTTGCTTACCGGCGTCAACAGCCGCCGCCAGGTGGAGAGAAAATCGTAGGCCGTCACCGGGTCCCCGTTGGACCAGTAACTCTCCCGCAGGTGGAAGGTGTAGACCAGCCCGTCCCCGGAAATCTCCAGGCTGCGGGCGGCCGCGGGTACGAGGATCCCGTTATCCCATGCCACCAGGCCCTCATGGAGGTTGGCCAGGAGAATTTTCTCCGTTTCCACAATTGCGGTCTCCGGATCAAGGCTGAGGGGATTGCCGGAGAAATTCACCGCCAGGCTTCCGCCGGGGGCCGCCCGCAACTGGGAGAGGGGAGAAAAAACCACCGCAACCAAAAGCAGAACCCATAAGATTGCGACGAGATACTTCTGCATCACCCGCAACTCCCTGTTAACTCTTTTCTCTCATTGTACCAAAGATTCTGCCGGAAGGAAACAGGAGAAATTTCACTACGGGAAAGCAGACCCTTACATCCATCCCGGCCATCCCGGCGCCAATAAACATACCAGCGCTAACAAAAAAGCCGCCCCGGCCTATACTGCGCATTTGCACCCGCGGGGCGGCTGTCTTCTCTGCGTAAAGTATCCTATTCCCCTTTGATCCTTTCCCCCAAGGCCCGGTGTTCCCTGCGGAGTTCCGCCGGCAAGTCGTCCCCGAATTTCTTGAGGAATTCGCCTTGGGCCCGCCATTCCTCCTGCCAGGCCTCACGGTCGATCTTGCTCAACTCCTGGATGACGGCGGGGGTAAGGTCCAGCCCGCTCAGGTCAAAATCATTGGGATGCGGTACGTAACCGATGGGCGTCTCCTGGGCCCCGATCTTCCCGTGGCACCTGTCGATAATCCACTTGAGCACCCGGAGGTTCTCGCCGTATCCGGGCCAGAGGTAATCGCCATCCCCGTTCTGGCGGAACCAGTTCACATGGAAGATCCGGGGCGGGTTTTGCATCCGCCTGCCCATCTCCAGCCAGTGGTGGAAATATTGCCCCATGTTATAACCGCAGAAGGGCAACATCGCCATGGGGTCCCGCCTGACCACCCCGACTTTATGGGCGGCCGCGGCTGTAGTCTCCGAAGCCATCGTGGCCCCGACGAAAACCCCGTGCTCCCAATTGAAGGATTCATAGACCAGCGGGGCAACCTTGGCCCGGCGCCCGCCAAAAACAATGGCGGAAATCGGGACTCCTTGCGGGTTATCCCATTCCGGGGAGAATGTCGGCGCCTGCCAGATCGGGGCGGTAAAGCGGGAATTGGGATGGGCCCCCGGTTCCCCGCTCTCCGGGGTCCAGGGCCGGCCCTGCCAGTCGAAACCGTGCTTTGGCGGGTTGTCGTCCATCCCTTCCCACCAAACCGTCCCCTCCGGGGTCAAAACCACGTTGGTAAAGATGCTGTTCTTCTGAATCATCTCCATGGCATTGGGATTCGTTTTGTAGCTGGTACCGGGGACCACCCCGAAAATACCGGCCTCCGGATTAACCGCCCAGAGGCGGCCGTCTTCGCCAATCCGCATCCAGGCGATGTCATCGCCCACGGTCCACACTTTGTAACCGGGAAAAGTCTCCGGGGGCCTCAACATCGCCAGGTTAGTTTTCCCGCAGGCGCTGGGGAAGGCTGCGGCAAGATAAGTAACGTTGCCCTCCGGGTCTTCCACACCCACGATCAACATATGTTCAGCCAGCCAACCTTCATGGCGCCCCATATAACTGGCGATCCGTAAGGCCAAACACTTTTTGCCCAGCAAAACATTGCCGCCGTAACCCGAACCAACGCTCCAAATCGTATTGTCCTGCGGGAAATGGCAGATGAAACGGCGGTTGGGATCCCTGTCGGCTGTGGAATGTAACCCCCGGTTGAAATCATCCCCGTCGCCCAGGTGTTCCATGGCCACCCTGCCCATCCGGGTCATAATCCCCATATTCAATACCACATAAATGCTGTCGGTGAGTTCAATCCCGACTTTGCTAAAGGGGGAACCGGCCGGCCCCATGAGATAGGGGATCACATACATGGTGCGCCCGCGCATCGAACCGTCAAAGATCTTCCCCAGTTTGCTATAGGCTTCGGCCGGCGCCATCCAATTGTTGGTCGGGCCGGCTTCTTCCCGGGTCGGAGTACAGATAAAGGTGAGGTGCTCGACGCGGGCCACATCATTAACGGCAGTACGGTGCAGGACGCAGCCGGGCATTTTTTCCTGGTTTAACTGGATTAATTCCCCGGTCGCCAAGGCCTCTTCCATCAGGCGCTGGCGTTCTTCTTCCGTCCCCTCAAGCCAGCAGATTTTATCGGGCTTGGTGAGCCGGGCCATCTCCTCCACCCATTCTTGTACTGCTTTGTTTTTGTACATTCCAATCTCCTTCCTGATATGGACGCGCGTCCGCGCGCTTCTGCGTTTCTTTCCCTGTTCTCTGCTGTATTCTTAAGGCAAATTATACCCCTTCAATTATCCGGTCTGCGCAGGGAAGGACAGTTGAAGGGGTAGCCCATCCAGCATAATTTTTTACTTACTATATCATGCAGTACAAGCAGTTGTCAATAAAATCACTACATGTATACGGTATAATTTCATGTATACATATAATTTAAGAATAATCCTAAAAGGGAGATCCGGGTGTCTCCGCTTACAAGAGGCCCAACCCGCGCAGGGCCTCCTTTAAGGCATCCAGTTCAGCGGCGGTTGCCTCCACCAGGGGCAAGCGGGTGGGGCCCACATTAACCCCTAACAGGTTCAAAGCGGCCTTCACCATAATGGGGTTGGTTGTCAAAAACAAGGCTTTAAAAAGGGGCAACAGTTCATTATGGGCGCGGGCCGCCTTCTCTACCTCTCCTTGCAGGTAATCATTGATCATCGAGGCAATTTGCCGCCCGACAAGATGAGAGGCGACGCTCACCACACCGACTCCCCCCACGGAAAGGATGGGAAGGGTCATGCTGTCGTCACCGCTGTAAACCAGGAAGTTTTTTGGCAAAACCCGCACCATCTCCGCGGCCTGGTTGAGATTGCCGGACGCCTCTTTCAGGGCGATAATATTATCAATCTCAGCCAGGCGGGCCATGGTGGACGGGCAGATATTCACCGCGGTCCTCCCCGGAACATTATAGACCATCACCGGTAAAGAAGTGGCCTCGGCAATCGCCCGGTAATGCCGGTAGAGCCCTTCTTGGGGCGGTTTGTTGTAATAAGGGGCCACCGCCATGATCCCGTCAACCCCTGTTTTCTCCGCTTCTTTGGTCAACTCGACGCTCTGTTGGGTATTGTTGGTGCCGGTACCGGCGATGACTACCGCCTTACCCCCCACCGCTTCCACAACGGTGGCAAAGAGTTTTAGCTTTTCCTCCATGCTCAAGGTGGGCGATTCCCCGGTTGTTCCGGCAACCACCATCCCGTCCGACCCGTTCTCCACCAGTCTCCTGGCCAACTTGCCGGCGGCTTCGTAATCAACATTGCCTTCTTCATTAAAAGGAGTAACCATCGCTGTCAAAACCCGTCCGAATTCCACCATAAGTTATACCCCCTATCATCTTCACCCGGTATTCACCAATCCAGGACACACGCATGCGCGCGATAAATCCGGAATTATTTTTCCTTATACAAACGCGGGCATCCGCACCGGTTGTTCCAATTATATCACCATCCCGGAGATCTTTAAAATCCCCTTTGCCCACTCCCTACCGGGCGCAAAGGAATATCCGGCGGTCTTCCGGGATAAAGGCGGTCTTTCTAATAATCTCCGTTTTTCTGCCCGTCCGCCTCCCCGGCCAGATCAAACTCCTCGTGCAAGGCCAGGAGAACCCGCGACAGGTCTTCTTCCCTCACCAGACAGGCGATGCTGGTATGGGAATCCGTGGTCTGAAAAATGGGCGCCCCGGCTTTCTTCAGGGCTTGCACCACCCGGGCCATCACCCCGGGGACCCCCCGCATGCCGGCGCCGGTCACTGCCACTTTGGCAAAGCCTGTGGCCGCGTCCATTTTCAACCCGGTCTTTGCCAGCAGGGAAAAGGCCTGCCGGTAATGGGCTTCTTTGATAATGAAAGAGATGGTCTTTGGGGAGACCTGAATCATATCAAGGCTGATCCCCGCCTCCGCCAGGAGGCGAAAAACCTCTAAAACCAGGTCACTCCGGTTCAGGTCCTCCCCGGAAGTCAGCTCAATCCGGGCCATCTCCCCGGTATGCGCCAACCCGGTGACGGTTCTGTCGCCCGTGATCGCTGTCTCTCCAGGTGCTGCGCTCTTGGGTCTATCAGTAACCAATGTGCCTTCTCCCCCGGAAAAGGTGGACCGGATCCGGAGGGGTACCCGCCCGGCCCCGGCGATCTCCACCGCCCGCGGGTGGATTACTTTGGCCCCTTGATGGGCCATTTCACAAAGGTCATTGTAGGTCATGACCCGGACCGGCCGGGCTTGGGGAACCAGCCGGGGATCGGCGGTCATCACGCCTTCCACATCGGTAAAGATCTCCACCGCTTCGGCTTGGAGGGCCACCCCCAGGGCGGCGGCGGTAATATCGCTTCCTCCCCTCCCCAGGGTGGTGAATTCCCCATCCCGGCTTACGCCCTGAAAACCGGCGACAACGGCAATTTTCTCCTCTTTTAAGCACTTGATGATGCGCTCCGGGTTAATTGCCAAAATCCGCGCATCCTCATACCTCGCCTCCGTCAGGATCCCGCTTTGGCCACCAGTAAAAGCCATAGCCGGCAGGCCGGCGGCGGCCAGGGTTTGCACCATAAAGACGGCGGAGATAATCTCTCCACAGTTGAGAAGTAAAGCCATCTCCCGCCGGTCAATCGCCGCCCTTTCCTCGCATGCCCGGACCAGCAAGGTATCGGTGGCATAGGGGTCTCCCTGCCGGCCCATGGCCGAGACAACAACCACCGGGTGATAGCCCCGCTCCCGCGCCTCCCGGATCCTGGTCGCCGCCTGCCTCCGATTTTCTGCCGTGGCCACAGAAGTACCGCCAAATTTCTGCACTAAAATACGCAAGGGTCTTCCCTCTTTCTGCAAAGGTCAAACGCGCCCTGGAGATTAAGGTGCCCCGGAGAAGCAGCCCCGGCAGAAAGCTTCCACACTGGGCGTGAAATATGCTAAACCCGTGCGTAGATCCGTCCGTGTGTAAACCCGTGCGTCCCGGGCAACGCCCGCTTTAGATCAGGTTCCTCTCCACCAGGTACACGGCGATCTGTACCGCGTTGGTGGCCGCCCCTTTCAGCAGGTTGTCCGCTACCACCCAGAGGTTAAGGCCGTTGGCTACAGAGAAGTCTTCCCGGATCCGGCCGACATAAACCTCATCCCGCCCGGCCGCGGTTATGGGCATGGGATAAAGGTTTGCGGAGGGTTCGTCCACCAAAACCACCCCCGGGGCCCCGGCCAGGATCTTCTTTGCCTCGGCAGGCGTAAGCTTTCTTTCGGTTTCAATGTTCACCGATTCACTGTGGCCCCGGAAGACTGGAACCCGGACCGTGGTTGCCGTGACCTGGATCGTCTCATCGCCCAGGATTTTCTGGGTTTCCCGGATCATTTTCCACTCTTCGGCAGTATACCCGGTTTCGTCAAATTTATCAATATGCGGTAAAACATTGAAGGCGATCTGGTGCGGGTAGACCTTGTTCTCCATTTCCCGCCCTTCCACATAGGCCTTGATCTGCTCTTCCAGTTCCACCACGGCCTTATGGCCCGAACCGGAGACTGCCTGGTAGGTGCTGACCACTACCCGCTTAATCCGGGCTGCGTCGTGAAGGGGTTTTAAGACCATCACCATCTGGATCGTGGAGCAGTTGGGGTTGGCAATCAGTTTCGCCCCGGCGTACGGCCCTTTTTCGGTGAGAACCTCCCCGTTGACCTCGGGGACCACCAACGGCACATCGGGTTCCATCCGCCAAGCGCTGCTGTTGTCGATGACAACCACGCCCCGTTTCACGGCTTCCGGCGCCAGTTCCCGGCTGGGGCCCCCGCCGGCACTGAAGAGGGCAAAATCCAAACTGGCAAAGCGTTCCGGGTTTGTCACTTCAATTGCATATTCCTGCCCGCGGAAAATCACCCGGCGCCCGGCAGAACGCTCTGTCGCGAAAAGGCGCAGTTCAGCGATGGGTACCGGGCTTTTCTCCAAAACCCTGATCATTTCTTGCCCGACAGCGCCGCCGGCCCCGACAATACCAACACGATATTCCCTCACTGGTTCTTCCTCCTGTTCTCCATTTTTTCCTTGATTGATTTATATGCCTTGGTTTGTCTTAACTTATTTAGAAACCAATTTAGATCTCGCAGATTCCTCTTCATCCAACTACCCTATCTCAACTCTATCCCAGGCGGTAAGGGCGATCACCGGCAAGCGGCAAACCCTCCTTAGCTTCCCAACAGTACCGGCTGTAACTGTTGGCCCTGTAACGCCGCTTCCACGGTCGCCGGGAGCAAATCCATCTTGGAAACAAGAGATTTCGGCTTCTCAACCGGGTTATCCTGCCGGAAAGGAACGATAAAAAAGAATTTCCGGTTAAATAAAGCGGCCAGGTGCTGGAAAGTCCCGCCCAAACCGTCGTTGGTGGCAATCGCGGCCACCACCGGCCGCTCATTGCGCCAATGGGCTTTGCAGGCAAGTGTTACCGGCGTATCCGAAAGGCCCATGGCCAGCCGGGCGAGGGTGGTCCCGGTACAGGGCGCCACCACCATGATATCGAGTTTTTTCTCCGGGCCAATCGGCTCCACTTCCGTCAATTTCAGCCAGGGTTCTTTCCCTGTCAAGGCCCGGATTTTGGCCAAAACTTCTTTTGCCCGGTTAAACCTGGTATCCGTTCCGGCCACTGCCGGTGAGAGGATGGGAAAGATCTCCGCGCCCTCTTGCTTTAACCTCTCCATCTCCGGCAGTACTTCTTCTATGGTACAATGGGACCCGGTTAAGCCAAACCCGATTCTCACCCCGGAAAGCCGCATACTGGCACCTCCAAATCCGGCGGCCGGGATCAATCCGGCCGCGCGCACGCTTCCTCGATTAAGCCTGGAAGGTGAGTGGCAAGGATTTTCCCTGCGGTATAGGGGGCCACCTTTCCCGGCAGCCCCGGCGCCGGGAAGGCCTTGATCCCCCTCCGCGCGACGGCGTCAAAATCGGTCCCCCAAGGCGCGGAAGCCAGGTCAATAATTAAAACCCGGGAAGGTGCTTTCTCCAGGATCCCAGCGGTCAAGACCGGCGCCGGAATGGTGTTGAAGACGATATCGGCCTTCCGGATCTCCTCTTCCAGCATGGAAAGGGCTTTCCCTAGGGCGCCGGCGGTTTCCGCCTCCTCAAGCTGCCGTGGGTTCCTGGCCGCCACGATGACCCGGGCCCCCAAGGCCAGTAGCCGTTTTACCAAAGCCCGGGCCACCCGCCCGTAACCCAGCACCAGGCAGGTGGAACCATCAATGGTGAAGGGGGTGTGCTCCATTGCCAGTTGAATGGCGCCCTCTGCGGTCGGTATGGCATTGGGGAGGGCGATCTCATCCCTCTCCGCATACTCCAGTACCTTAACTCCATGGGCAGCCGCCGCCTCCTTCAGCCGCCGGGGCAAGGATCCGGCTGCCACCACTGCGGAAGCGGGCAGGCGGGCAAAAAACTCCGGGCCAATCCTTATCTCCACACCGGCATTGGAACCGACTATTCCTTCGGCGCTCACCCCGCCAATCGGAAAGACCGTCACGCCGGCCCCGTCGATCGCCTCCGCCAGCGAGGCCACGGGGAAAAGCGCGGCATCCGGCGGGATGTTGGCCAACCCGTAGGTCTTGACCCAGGCCGCCCGTTTTGCCAAGGCCTGCGCCACCATAATCTGGCGCTCATCGCCTCCCACAACGGCAATACCGACGCCCGCAAGGCCTCCTGCCATCGGGAATAATCCTCCTCTCGGGAATCTCCAGGCAATTATTTAAGCATTATTGTCAGTAGCAGTATATTCCCGGCCGGACCCGGAGGTGCGGGGCACGTTTACCAGAGGAAAGCCTCAAGACCGTTGAAAAACCCCTTTTCCTTAACGACTTTTCTAATAGCCAGCAAGACACCGGGCATAAAAGAGGAACGGTCCAATGAATCATGGCGGATCGTCAAGGTTTGTCCCATACCGCCGAAAATAACTTCCTGGTGGGCCACAAGCCCCGGCAACCTGACACTGTGAATATGCACCCCGGTGAGTTCCCCGCCCCTGGCCCCTTTTACCTTCTCCAACGGGCTGGGACGGGCCGGCGGTTGCTGCCCGGCACGGCCGGAGGTAATCGCCTCCGCCGTTTTTATTGCCGTCCCGGAGGGGGCGTCGATCTTCTTATCATGGTGTAACTCGATGATCTCCACATCCGGAAAGAACTTGGCTGCCTCGGCGGCAAACCGCATCATCAAAATGGCGCCAATGGCAAAGTTCGGTGCAACCAGAAAAGCCCGGCCCGCCTTGGCCGCCAGGCGGGCGATCTCCTCCAGGTTCTCTTTGGTTAAACCGGTGGTCCCGATGACCCCGGCCACCCCTGCTTCCGCTGCCAACCTGATATTCTCCATAACCGCCAACGGCGTGGTGAAATCCACCATTACCTGCGGGTTGGTCTTGCTGATTGCTTCGGAGAGATCCGGGCTGATCAAAACCCCTGTTTTCTCTACCCCCGCCGCCTGGCCGGCATCTTTTCCCACTCCTTCCTTATCAACCGCGCCGACGAGTTCCATGTCGCTCTGGGCGGAAACGGCTTTCACCACTTCCCGCCCCATGCGGCCGTAAGCCCCGGATACGAGTACTCTGATTGGTGCCAAAGCTTCCCCTCCTTGTCACTGATGAAAAAAGGTTGGCCCAAGCCAACCCCTGATCATCCGAAACCCTTCGGTTTCTATCATTGGTGGCAAGATAGCTCTCCACCGCTGTGGGTGACAGTACCGCAGCTCTTAACTGCGGTCCCAGCCGGCTGCCTAAGCCCCGGCAACCGGCTTCGGCGGCGGCCCCTTTCCCCGGAACTCACCGGCGGGCTTGCGCCTCCTTCCGGATACTCTTGACCGTCCGCGCCTCTACTCTGCCCTTTTTTCAATTGTATTACTATCTATTCTCCTACAATTTTCGCTCCTTGTCAAGGGAGACTCTTTTTCCGCGCACGCGTGCGCGTGAACCCGGCAGTCTTTTGCCCGCTTTTGCCATGCGTACCTGGGACCTCTGGTGCCAACGCCACCAGGAGCAGGTCTTTACTGATTTTCCGCACCGCTTCCCAGGGGATCTCCCTTTCTCTCCGCATCAAGGTCCCCCGCTCGGAGAGGAGAAAAGAATGGATCCTGCCGGCAGCAAGATCACAGACGGCTTCCACTTTATAGAAGGCGCCCACCTTTGTCCCGTCCACCAGATTGATAATCTCCTTGCCGTTCAATTCCGAAAGGCGCATTCCTGCTTTCTCCCCCCGCTATTACCTATAGATATTGCCGCCGGGAAGAAATCTTTCCCTGTTTTCCCGGATACGTGCATCCCGGTACCGGCGGACGTAAAAAACAAAGGACTGGCACAGAAAAAAGGGGCGGGACATAAAGTATAAAGCGGCAATTCCGCGCAAATGCCTGCGGAACGCATTCCTGGAGGTGAAAAAATGGTTCCTCTTACCGGCCTGCTCAACGGGTTGGTAGAAGAATTTGTCTGGCTGGTCTCCTACATCACCAATAACGTCTTTCCCCTGCCGCTTGGTGAAAAGGAGGAAGAAAAACTCCTGATCCGCATGGAAAAGGGGGATCAGGAGGCCAGGAACCTCTTAATCGAGCGGAACCTGCGCCTGGTGGCGCATATTGTCAAAAAATTCGATAATACGGGGGAGGATAATGATGACCTGATCTCTATCGGCACCATCGGGCTGATCAAGGGGATCAACACCTACCAGCGGAACCGGAACACCCGCCTGGCCACCTACGCCGCCCGCTGTATCGAGAATGAGATCCTTATGCACCTGCGTTCCTTAAAAAAGAACCGGGGCGATCTTTTCCTGCAGGAAGCGATCGGTTCGGATAAAGAAGGGAACGAAATCACCCTTTTAGATATTCTGGACACCGGGGTTAATCTCGTCCCGGAAACCGTCGAAATGAAACTGGAAGAAGAACGCTTGCTGGAAAAGATAAACACCCTAAACCCCAGGGAAAAAAAGGTCCTGGAACTGCGGTACGGTTTAAAAAACGGCGTTACGAAAACACAAAAGGAGATCGCCAAGTTGTTGGGGATCTCCAGGTCTTACGTGTCAAGGATAGAAAAAAAGGCCTTGAAAAAGCTCCTCCTTGAGTTGGTGGAAGAGAATAAAACCTGATTGTATCCGGCAGGCTTTTTCTTACCTCTGCGTGCGCAGTTCGCGCTGGGCCCGGAGGTGTTCCCGGTAAGTCCGGGAAAAACTGTGGCTCCCGTCAGGCCGGGCGACAAAATACAGGTAATCGGTGTCCGCCGGGCGCAGGGCTGCAGCGAGCGAAGCCCGGCCCGGGCTGGAAATCGGTCCCGGAGGCAGGCCCCGGTAAAGATAGGTGTTATAAGGCGATTCAACCTTTAAATCCTCATAGAGGAGGCGGGCCTTACGTTCCCCCAGGGCATACATGACCGTGGCGCAGGATTGCAACGGGTAACCCAGGCGCAGCCGGTTAAGGAAGACTGCGGCGATAATTGGCCGTTCTTCCTCTTTTTTTGCTTCCCGTTCGATTATGGAGGCGAGGATTACCACTTGCAGGGGAGAGAGGTTCCCACCGGTACGTGTGGGGGCGATTTCATTCCATACCTGCAAAAAACGGCGGAAGAAAACACCGAGGATCTCTTCTTCGCTGGCCTCGTCGGCAAAATCATAAGTGTCGGGGAAAAGAAACCCCTCTGCGGAACGGGGTTTGAATTCCTCAAGGTAAGTAAAGAGGAAGTCCCGGTCGGATAAAAGCGTTTCAAAACGCTCTTTATCAATTAATCCCCTTTTGGCCAGGAGTTCGGTGATCTCTTTCTGGGTAAGGCCCTCCGGGATGGTAACCCGGTGATAGACCGGGCGCCCTTGCTGCAGTTCGCTGAAGATTTTCGCAAAAGGCATCCCTGCTGTTAACTGATACCGGCCGGCCTTAATCGCCCTTACCTTCCCGGTCAGATAAACGTACCAGACAAAACTGTTGCTATTCCTGATTAAGCCTTCCCTCTCCAATAACCTGCCTACCTCTTTGACAGAAGAACCCCTGGGAACATCCAGGCGGATTGCTTGGCCCGTGACGGCACTAGGCTTCAAGCCATAATAGATCCAGGCAACCTGGCCACAAAAAAAGACCACCAGCAGCAAGCAGAGGGGTTGCAGCAGGCGGCCCCAACGCTCGCGGACCGGGCCGGGGACGATCCTCGTCAACACCTTATGCAGGTTAGCACGGCAGAAATCAAGGAAACGGCGGAATTTGCCGGCGCAAATCAAAAACATCTCTGGTTTCTGCACACGGTACCACCTCTTCGCTATATTAATTATAACGAAGATCATCCCCCGATGCAATGAAAAAAACCCTACATCGTAGGGTTAAGGATAACCCACTACTTGCAGGGTCTCAACCCCATGACCGTGGGGTTAAAAGGTACACGCGCCCGCCAGTTTACTCGCCTGCCGCTTCTTTATCCAACAACTCCTGAATCTTATCCAGTTCCTCGTCTTCCACGTCAACCAGGACTTCCTCGCCGTCCTTCTCGACTTCCAAACGGAAAACATGGGCTTCTTCCTCTTCGCCCTCCTGGATTTCGGGGATCATCACCACATACTTTTTCTCGTCCAGTTCAACGATGCGTTCCAGGGAATAACGGTGCTCTTCCCCTTCCTCATCCACCAGGACCAAAAATTCATCATGCCCGGGTCCGTTGGTTCCGTTGGTCATCTTCTTGCCTCCCTCTCTTTACCGGCCTTTTTTTTATTCTCTCCTATTCCCGCCCAAATTACAAGGGGGGAATCAGGATTTGGATTCAGTTATTATATTTATTCCCCCGGCGGATTATGACTCCGCAAAAAAGACTCCAGGAGGATAGCCGCGGCCACCTGGTCGATTACCTGCCGCCGCCGGCGGCGGGAAAGATCCATTTGCAAAAGGGACCGCTCCGCCTGAACCGTGGTGAGACGTTCATCCCAGAAAACAGGGGTCACGCCGCATTTTTCACCCAGCAAAACCCCGAATTCCTTGATCTTCTCCGCCTCTTCACCGGCCCGCCCGTTCATATGAAGGGGAAGGCCGATCACCAACCCGGTACACTGGTACTCCTGGAAAAGCTCCACCAGGCGCCGGAGATCCTTATTTTGCTTGCCGGTCCTGGTGATGACCGCCACCCCCTGGGCGATCGTGCCCGACGGGTCGCTGACCGCGACCCCAATCCGTTTTTCTCCTATATCCAGTGCCATCCATCGTTTCATTGTTTTCTTTTCTCCTAATGGGGTTGGAAAAATCTAGAGAACTTTGATGGCCAGGATCTCACAGGCTTCGCTGCAGTACCCGCAGGTCATGCAGGCCCCGTGATCCACCCGGGCTTTGCCGCCGCTTAGCCGCAAAGCCCCGAAGGGGCAGCGTTCTACGCAACGCCCGCATCCGGTACACCAGGATTCAATAAACAACCGGCGCGGGTGGCCGCCGACCTTCTCCCGGAGGGTAGGGGCGGGACTTTGGCCGCAGACAATCTGGTAATTGAAGTCGATTTCCTCCTTTGACTGCATGCCAATGGCCACCGCGCTGATCCCTGGGAGTTCCAGGGCAAAACGGAGCGCCTTCTCCGCTTCCCGGGCCAGGTGCCCCCCGGCCAAAACTTTCATGAGATAGACTCCCTTGCCCATGGCCACGGCCAAAGCAATTGCCTCGGCCATCTCTTCCGGACCGCCGTCCTGGATCCCCCAGCCCTTAAGGTTGTAGAGGGGATGGATAACCTCGATCCCCGGGTGTAAGGCCCCGGCCCGTACCCCGGCCACCGTGTGTGTGGAAAGGCCGACCGCACCGACCAGCCCTTTTTCTTTGGCTTCCAGCAGATATTCAAGGGCGCCGCGGTGCCCGCGGAGCGTGGCGGCGGATTCCTGTTCATGCAGGAGAAAGATGGGAATCATATCCATCTCCAGTTCCCGCCGGGCCTTTTCCACGCTCTTTTTCATCTCCCCCGCGGTTACGGCATAGGATTTGGCGACAACAACCGTATCCGCCTGCCGGCCGCGCAAGGCCCGTCCCAGGTAGGGGTAGGTTCCGTAAATCTCCGCCGAATCAAAAAAATTAACCCCCAGATCCAGGGCGTACCTGATCAACCCTTCCCCTTCCGCCAGGGATAAGTTCCTCTGGCAAGGGCCCAAGGTCAAGGTGCCAAAACAAAGGGGGGATACGAAAAAACCTGTATTGCCAAGTCTTCTTTTCTCCATCGCGTCCGTTTCTGCTTCTTTCTCCTCTTATTTCTCCAGCGGCACCAAAAACCAGACTTGAAAACTGCGGGTGGGAACCCTCTGGACCCGGGAGGCATTCCTGAATTTAACCTGGCTGATCTCGGGGAAACCGGCCAATTCAAACTGGGCTTCGTCCAGTGTTTTCCCGGCAATGGCCTGGAACAGCTGGCGCCGGTCAATCCGGCCCCGGATTTTCACCGCCGCCTGCACATATAATTCCGAATGCCGGAGGTCACGGCCGTGCACCTGCAAATCGCGGATGGTGATCCCTTCGCCATGTTGGACAAAACCGGGAGGGATCGCCTGTTGCAGGTAACGGCGTAACCACTTGTACAGCGAAGAGGTGCTTAGAACCCCCGCGCGCAACCGGTAGTTCAGTCTAAGGTTTAAGGCCTCCCCCTCACCGCCGACCGGCGGGTCCGCGTCGATCCTTTCAACTTCTGTAAAGACCAGGTCCGGGAGGAGAAGGTAATTCTCTTCTTTTCTCATCTCCCGGAGATCCTCTTCCACCTGGAATTTCATCTGCCGTTCCGCTTCTTCCCTGGCCCGCAGGAGATCCTTCTCATCAACCACTGCTACCCAGCGGTCTTCCCCAGAAGTAAAGCGCTGGAAATTGATGACCTGCAGGGTCTTGGCGAGCGGTCCCTCAATCCGGATAATGGTCTTTGCCTCCACATTTCCAACGGTGCCCTTCTCCAAAGCCTCCACTTCCACCTCGGCCCGGCCGTACTCTTCGCCGGTAGCCACGCCCACCTCATACCTGGTGGTCTTCCCGGGCACCATCAAATTGGCGGTGGTGGCGTACCTCTGCCCGGCCTCAGTGGCAACCACAACCCCCTTCGGGACCAGGACCGGATTGGGACTGCTGTTAATGAAGACCACAGGGCCCCGGGCCGGGAGGAACCCCACCCCCTTTTTCCCGCTGGTCGTCCGGGAATAGACCACCTCTCCCCGGCGTTCCAGGACGCGGAGGGGAAGCTGGTTGTTGAGGAGATCCCGTTCGCTAAAGCCCGCGCCAATCTCGCCCCGGATGGAAAAGGTCCATTCTTTGACAACCGGATGGACCACCAGGGTCAACCGCGGGGTTAAGAGAAACCAGAGGCCGGCCAGGAGGGTAAAGAAGGTCACCAGCAAAGCAACGGCCAGTCTTCCCCCGGGCGACGAGGAATAGGACGGCCTGGGCGGTGGCAGGCTCTCTTCGGCTGAAGCGGCGCCCCGCACCGGACCGTCAAACCCGGCGGAAAACGGCTCATAGCCGGGAATTGACCTCCCGGTAGCTGCCCTTCCGGTAACTGGTGGCATCCCGGTGGCCGGTCTCTCAG
>JAAYGG010000155.1 GCA_012727895.1 Bacillota bacterium | reverse complement strand
TTGATCTTTCTTCTCTGCGCAGGCCTGCTTTTAGGCGGGGTGTTTTTTTTCCTCTTTATGCCGCGGGCTAATTCCGTTTACCAGCAAACGCTGGCGAACCTGACGGAAAAAATCGAAGAGGCTTTGGAAGAGAGCTGGCAGGTCCAGGTCAACATCGAGGGGCTGCGCTTTTCTTTTTTCCATCCCGAACTGGTGGGGGTAGAAATTTATACCCTGGACGGGCAACCGCTGCTCACCGCCGAACGGGTGCGGGTCCGCTGGAACTGGTTTACCTTGCTTTTCGAGAGAAAAATAACTGAAGCCCTCCGGGGCGTCGAATTGACCGAACCCGTTCTCTGGCTGGACACCACGGAACGGGGCGGCCTTAGGTTTCCCAAAATCAAGAAGGATAATAATGGCGCCGCCCCGGCCATGGCACGGTTCATTATTGAAATCAAAGATGGCGATCTTAAAGTGAGGCCGGGGAAAAACCCGGCTGTGGCCGGAGAATGGGTATGGGGGGATTTTACCGGGATCAACGGGCGGGTGGACCTCAGGGGCTACCCGCAGGTCACCGCTGCCGCGCGTTTTTCCAGTATCCTTGACCCCCAGGCCCGGGGCCGGTTGTTTCTTGAGTATTGCTTCCGGGACCGGCATGGCTACTACGAAATCAGTTCCAATAACTCCACGGCGGAAATATGGGGAGGGCTGGTCAACGCCGGTTTTCAGCTTTTGCCAGGGCTTTCTCTAAGCGAAGGGACGGCCGATTTTTCCCTGCGTTTGCTTTGGCAGAAGGAAAAGGGCGTGAGTTTGGATTATGCCCGGGTAAAAATGGCCGGGGTGACCGCTGAGTATACGGGAATCCCGGAACCTTTGACAGGGATAAAAACAGAATTCGTCGTTTCCCCGGAGAAGATCAATGTCCAGGAGTTTAGCGGGTATTACCGCGGGGGAAGCCTGGCGTTTTCCGGCCGGATCCAGCCGGAAGACTCCCATGTGGACCTGCAGCTGACGGCGGAGGATTTTCCCCTGGAGGAATGGACAAGCATCTGGCCGTTTTTGCACGAGTTGGAACTGGCGGGGACAGCCGGGCTGAACCTGCAGATCCGGGGGGGCCTGTCCTGGCCTGAAATCAAAGGGGAGATCCGCCTGGCCGGCGCCGGGTTACGGGTGCCGGGAACCGGATGGCGCCTTGACGATCTCTGGCTGGCCGGGGAATACTGCCTTGATGGCGACGGGTTTCTCATTGACCGCCTGGAATTCGGCGCTTTTGGCGGTAGATTCCTGGTCACGGGAAAACTCGGCGGCCTGACAGAAGAAGCGGTGGAACCCGTGGTTAACCTGGAGATCACCGGCAAGGGAATAGACCTGGCCGCTATACCCCTGGGGGAACTCTTCCCCGGAAGCGAATTGGAAGAAAAGATCCCGGCCCTTACCGGGCGGGGAGATATCCAAACTACTCTTTATGGGCCTTTATCCCGCTTGCAGAGCAAAGGCCGGCTGGCGGTAACCGGCGGTACGATCGGGGAATGGGAATACGCTGCCCTGACCGGGGAATACTTCTGGAACGGTACCCGGCTCACCGCCGGGTTGACCCTGGAGGAAAGCACAGGCGGCCGAGGCGTTTTGACCGGCTGGTGGGAACCGGAGAGCGGCTGTTATTATGGGGAGGCGATCTCCCGCAGCCTGGAGCTCCGCCCGGAGTGGCTGGGCCCGGCAGCAGCCCAGTTCCCCGGTGGTCTCTCGGGGAGACTCTCCGGCACATGGCGCATGGAGAAGAAGGCCGCAGGACCGGCAGGCGCCGGCTGGCTGGAACTCCACGACCTCTGCCATGAAGGGTCTTCCCATCCCGGCCGGTTATTGATCCGGGCGGAGATGGAAGGCGGCCGGCTGCGGATCGCCGACTCTTATTTCCTCACCGGCAGTGGACGGTTGGCGCTCACCGGGGAAGTAACCTGGGAAGACGGCCCGGATTATGAGATCAGGGCGGAAGGGGCCGATCTTTGCTGCAACGACCTGGTTTCTTTGCTGGCGTTGACCGGCCGGCCGGTGCAGGAGTACCCGGCGCTTGAAGGGATGGTTGATCTGGTGATCATGGCCCGCGGCGGTTCCCAGGCCGTGGTCACCGGTTATCTTGCTGCAGAGGACCTGCTTTTCGGGGGTTTCCCGGTCGACCGCGGGGAGATCCGTTTTTCCTGGAAGGACGGGGCGATTTACCTTAACGATACCCGGCTGCGGAAGGGTGAAGAGGAACTAATCATCAATGGGGCCATTACCGGTGAAGGCCTTGATCTGGTAGTAACAGCGAACGGTCTCTCCTTGTCCGCCTTGGAAATTCCCGTGCAAGACCTGGAACCGGCCGGCTTTCTCAAACTGGACGCCAAGATAAACGGGACTTTTGCTTCGCCGGTGATCTCCGGTAAGGTTGAAGCTGAAGAGTTGGCTGTCGCCGGGTTTTTCCTGGAGAAGGCCGCCGGTGAGGTCCGGTGGCAGGAAGAGATTCTCTCAATAAAGAATATGAAGGTCCTCCGGGGATCCCAGGAATTGCAGGCTTCCGGAGAGATCGATTTTAAGAACGGGCCCGTAGCTGCTTTGGAGCTGTGGCTGGAAAGAGCGGAAATGGCTGAACTCCTCCGGATTTTAGGCTTCTCGCCGGCGGTGGCAGTGACCGGGGAGGTCACCGGTACTTGCCGGCTTTTGGGCCCTCTGGAAAGCCCGGCTGTTACAGCCACGGTCCGGTTGGAAAAAGGGCGGCTGGGAGATCTGCCGGTAACCGGTGAAGCGGATCTGGAGATCAAGGATTCTACGGTAATCCTGAACCGCCTGTTCCTTACGGAGTCCGGTGGGGAGGGACAATTGGCGGTTACCGCTTTCTACCGGCCGGGCCAGGAATTCCGGACTGTACTGGAGATGGAAGGTTTTCACCTGGCCCCCTTGGCCGCTTTGGCCGGTTACAATGAGTTTTCCGGTGGCGAGGTGGATCTCCGGCTGGCGGTGGAGATGAATGGCCGGGGTGTCGCCGGTGAATTTACCGGCTCCGGCAAAGGCCTGATCTTAAGGGGCGTCTCCCTCCCCGAGCTTGCCGTTACCGGCCGGCTGGCGGAGTCGGGCTTCTATATACAGGGCGAAGATCTCCGGAAGAAAAGGATCTCTTTGGACGGCCGGATCCCCCTGGATTATAGCTGGTTCAAACCGCTTTTACTCCCGCCGGCTGTAGCGGAAGGGAACGGGGAGACGGAAGTGCGGTTGATCCTGTCCGGAGCGGAGATGGCCCTCTTCAACCTTTTCCTCCCGGAGCCCTTGCTCGACGGCGGGATTATCCACGGGGATCTGCTCCTGAAAGGAGAAAAAGGCCGTTATTATCTGGACGGACAAGTAAAGGCCGCAAACGCCAGCGGTAACCTCCCCGGATTGCCGGAGAGGCTATCGGGTGTCGGGATCGAGATAGAATTTACCAGGGACCGGATGGACCTGAAAAAACTTGCCGGCCGTTATGGCCAGGGAGATTTCCGGGGCGAAGGTTCGATCTTCTTGAACGGGATCCGCCCGGAGGAACTGGATCTCAGAATTGGCGGGTATAACTTCTACTACACCAATGCCATGTTTGCCGGGAGGATTGACGCGGATCTCTCTCTTACCGGCCCGGTAACCGATCCGCTGCTGAAAGGGGATATCAAGGCAGAGAAGACCCGCATCAGCCTGGCTTCTTCCCCCGGCCTTCCGGCCAATTTCGACCTGCGGCTGGATCTCAACCTGGAAGCCGGAAAGGACGTGTATTTCCGCCAGTACGGGCTAGCCAGTATCCCCTTAAGCGGCTGTTTGCATGTGGGCGGCCGGTTGTCCGCGCCGGAGATTACCGGCGAACTCAGCGCCAGCCGTGGCTGGATCAATGTTTACGGGGATACTTTCCAGGTGACCGGGGCCAATGCGGAATTCCGGCCGGAATATGGGGTCATGCCCTACCTTGAACTGGAAGCCTCGCTCTTCGTAACCGGGACCCAGATTACCCTAGCTACGCAAGGCTGGGCCGGGAATAATCTTTTCTTTACCCTCTCTTCCAACCCGGCGAAGAGCAGAGAAGAGATTTTTGCCTTGCTCAACTGGTCCGAACAACTGCAGGACCCGGAAAGCCTCTCCTTACTCAAGCTCATCAGGGGGAATATCGCGGCGGTGACCGACGGGATCCTGGGACCGTTCTTTGACGAGTTCCGCGAGTTGATCCAGGTAGATCTTTTCAGCCTGGAACAGGATCGGGACTTCGGCGGCTTGCGGATGAGCGTCGGCAAAGCGCTGGGCCGTGATGTTTTTCTTTCCTACAGCCGGAACCTGAGTACTTTGGCGGAAGAGATCTGGACCCTGGAAGGCCGGCTCACCCTTAACCTTTCGCTACTGGGCGAATATTCAACACACCAGGGCTGGCAGTGGCGGATCTTTTACAATCTCTGGTTATAACCGGCGGTGGGAAAGCATACCATACCTGCCGGAAAACTTTTTTGCAGGCAGGAAGGGAAAGTGTCTTGCATAACGAATTCCCTACTAGAAGCCAGTTAAGCTACAGAGGGGGATGATTTTTGTGAGGAAACTGACGAAGCTGGCCTGCTCGGGCCTGCTCTTACTCTTTCTTCTCCTTGCCGGTGCCGGCCTGGCACTGGCAGCGGAGCAACCGGTGGTTCTGGCGGTAGAGGTTACCGGTAACCGCCAGATCGCCGAGGAAACGATCTTGCGCGCCATCTCCAATATCCGGCTGGGAGAGGAGCTGGATGAAAATGCGGTGCGCAAGGACTTGCAAGCCATCCAAAACCTTGGTTATTTTAGCATGGTCGATGCGGATATCGCCCCTCTCTTAGGGGGGATTAAAATAATTATCAACGTCTATGAAAACCCCCTCATCAAAGAGTTCAGAATTACCGGGTTACAGAAGGCGGATCCGGCAGAGATTATCCCGTATTTCACTCAAAAAGAGGGAGATGTTTTTAACTACGTAAAACTCATGAAAGACCTGGAGAAAGCCTCCTACGACTTCCAGGAAAAAACCGGGCTGCAACTGGTTTTTCTTAGTAGCGAGGAGGATATCATCACCCCGGACGGGGTGGTCACGCTTCATCTCACCGAAGCACGGGTCGGCCAGATTATCATCAAAGGGCTGGAAAAAACCAAGGAACAGGTGGTAAAAAGAGAGCTTTCCCTGCAGGAAGGGGAGGTTTTAGACCTGAACCTCCTCCGGGAAGACCTGCAGCAATTATTCAGGCTGCAGCTATTCTCCGATATCCAGCCGCGGTTTGAGTACACCCCGTCACCGGAGGTTGTCGATGTTGTCCTGGAATTTAAAGAAGGAAGCACCGTGGGGTTGAATATGGGTTTGGCCTATGACCCGAAATTATCCCGCTTGGCCGGGAGTTTTGGGATCAGCGATTCGAACCTGCTTGGACTGGGGCAGAGAATTGCCCTGGAGATTTCGAGCACTCCGGGGATTGCCCAGCATACTAAGTTTATCTTTTACGAGCCCTGGTTGGATGAGAAGAAGACTTTTCTTTGGGTCAACTTGTATTCTATGTATGACTCGGATCTGAGAATACCTTCTTCGGATAAGAAGTATGCGGAGAAACGGACCGGCGCCGAAGTAAAATTAGGCCGGCCTGTCCTCAAGACCCTGCGGGTGGATACTTCGTTGCAAATAGAAAAGGTGGACGATTCACGGGAACCCGGTGAATATTGGAACAACAGTATCGGTTTGGGCATGACCTATGACCGGCTTATTTACAAAGGGTTTAATACCACCGGTGGTTACAGCGCCAGTATCGAAACGGCCGTCCATGGCGGCTGGCTGGGCGGGAAATATGATTTTAACGTGTATACGGCAGAGTTCAAGCAGTTCTATTCGCCCTGGGAGAAAACAACCCTCGGTTACCGGATCAAAGGCGGGACGATCGTCGGGACCCCCGGCGAGAGCGACCGGTTTTATCTGGGCGGCCCCTTAACTGTCCGGGGTTACCGGGACCGCCATGTCGAAGGGACCAAGTTTTTCCTGGCCAATGTGGAGTTACGCCAGCAGATGCCGGATAACGAATCCTTGTATCTTGTAGCCTTTTATGATGTGGGCTCGGTTGATTATGAGAAGTTCTACCACAGCTACGGCATAGGCGTACGTTACACCGTCCCCCTATTGGGCAAGCTCCGCTTGGATTACGGGTGGAATACGGAAACCGGGTCCCCGGAGGTTCATTTCTTTATCGAAGAGATGTTTTAAAATTATAAATAAAGGAAGGAGAGAAGGCCAAGTCCCGGGCGGCGGGAAATGCCGTCGTCCGGAACACCCCGCATCCGTGGGGCATGCCGCTGTTTGATGCAGAAAAAAAGGTTTTTAAAATTTGATTTTGGGATCTTTGGAGTAGTGCTTATCCTTGCCGGATTACTCTTCATCAGCCTCCCCGGCGAGGCCAAAAAAGGCCCTGATGTCGGGTATATCGACATGGAACACCTGCAACAGGTTTTACCCCAGTTTATTGAGGCGCAGCAATTCTACCGCGAGATGGAGACGGAACTCCGGTCTTTTGCCCAGTATAAAGAGACCGAGTTCCGGAATATGGTGGCCAGGTGGGAGCGGGAAAAAGAACAGGAACTCAAGGGGAAGGAAGGCAAAGAGCGGGAAGAGATTGAACAGAAATATGCCGTCAGAATAGAACAGGAAATTAGCAAGGTGGAAAAGGAGATCGAAAAGAAGCGGCAAGAACTATTGGCCCGTGCCTACCAGAAGATGGATGAAACCCGCCGTTGGCTGGAGGAGATCGTGGAAACCGTCGCCGATGAGGAGGGCATTTCCCTGGTTTTAGAGAAGAACGCTGTTTTTTACGGCGGGGTTGACTTGACCGAAAAGGTCCTCCAGGCCGCTGAGGATTAAACCGTCACAGGCGGGGCGTTGGCGCGCAACCCGCAGCCCTACGGCGTGCAGTAAAAAAAGGACTGATGTAAAATTAGAGGCAGGCACATTTTTCTCCTTATCATTCTTCTCTTTCTTTCCGCCTTGATCTTGCTGGGCGGGACTCTTTTCTTCAACCCCGGGATCGGAGAGGATCTTTTACCGTCCGGCAGTTTACAAGAGTTTTTCGCGTCAAGGCAGGATGCGGACTGGAAAACGTACCGCCGGGCTTTGCAGAGGGTTACTGCTTTTTTTTCTTTTTTCCAGAAACAGCCGGCGGTAGAGACCGGAGAGTCGCAGCGGGTTCCTGGGGAACCGGCGGGGGATGATGGGTTTGCCGGCTTTCAACGGGAAATCTTTGCTGAAAAAGATAAACTAACCGCAGAAACGCTCAAACGGCTGGAGGAAGCTCTCCGCCTGGAGATCGAGGCGAAACTGCGGCAGGAAAAAAAACGGCTCCAGCAGATGGCCGAGGAAGCAATCGGCAAAAAGCAAGAGGAATACGCGGAGAAACTGGCTGTCCACCACAGGGAGATCGAGGAGAAACATAAAGCACGCCTGGCGGATCTGCGTTTTCGCCTCCAGTTACCCGATCTCTCCGCTGAAGAGAAAAAGCGGATCGAGGAAGAGATCCGGGTTGTAGAACAACAGATAACCCGGGAAATTAAGGCAAAAACCGGGGAACTCCAGGCTGAGTTGGCGGTTTTTGCCAAAGGGCAACAGGCCGCCGTTGACGAGCAGTTGGACGAGTACAGGCGGCGGCTTTGGCGGGAAGGCCGGGCGTGGCTGCGGCAGGAGGCGGAACGCCTTGGCCGGGATTACCAGTAACCACCGAAGTTCGTGTTCTTCTTTGGTTTGCAGGTGAACCGGGGGAAGGAGGGCTTGACCATGGTCACTTTAAGCCGGCTGGCGGCTCTGGTCGGCGGGGAAGTAATCGGCAACGGGGATTTGGAGATTAAAGGGGTTTCCGGGATTGAGGACCCCCGGCCGGGCACAATTACGCTGGTGGGCGGGGCAAAGGTCCTGCCACTGGCGGAAAAGAGCGCGGCGGCGGCTTTTATTTTCCCGAAAGACCTGCCGCTGCCTCCGGGATTGGCCGGGATTTCAGTAGAAAACCCCCGCCTGGCTTTTGCAAAAATTCTCCAGTTTTTCCACCCGCCACAGGTCTTTCCGGCGGGGATCCACCCTTCCGCCGTGATTGAGGAGGGGGTAAAATACGGGGAAGGCTGTTATATCGGCCCGCTGGTCTTTATCGGCAAAAATGTCACCATCGGCGACCGGGTGGTTATCCATCCGGGAGCAGTAATTGAAGAAGAGACGGAGATTGGCGATGAGACGGAGATCCACGCCAATGTCGTGATTAAAAACCACACGCTGCTGGGGAAGAGAGTGATTATCCATGCGGGTGCGGTCATCGGCAGCGACGGTTTTGGGTATGTTCCGGACCAGGGGAGGCATTTTAAAGTCCCCCAAATCGGCCGGGTAATTATCGAGGATGATGTGGAGATCGGGGCCAATGTCACCGTCGACCGGGCAACAATCGGGGTGACACGGATCAAAAGGGGAACGAAGATCGATAATCTGGTGCAAATCGCGCATAATGTGGAGATTGGCCAGGACAACCTGGTGGTGGCCCAGGTTGGGATTGCCGGCAGCGCCCGTTTGGGAGACCGCGTGACCCTGGCCGGCCAGGCCGGGATTAAGGACCACGTTACCATTGGCGCGGATACCGTCATTGGCGCTAGGGGAATGGTGATCGGGGACATCCCGCCGGGGGGCTTCTATTCGGGGCAACCGGCCCGTTCCCATGCCCAGGAGATGCGGATCCAGGCTGCCGCCGGCCGGTTGCCGGAATTGGTTAAGAAAGTGAAGGATTTGGAAAAACGCCTGGCCGGATTGGAACATAGCCTGCCTGCGGACGCGCGCGGGAATTCCCCGGAGAAATCAGATTGAGAGGAAAGGACGAAAAGGCGGGAGAATGAGGGAATGAAGATTGTCCACCGTTATTTGCTCCGGGAATACCTGGTACAGCTAGCATTTTGTGCCGCCGGCTTTCTGGTCTTGATGATCGGCAACCTCCTTTTTGAACTAAACCATCTTTTGGTGGGGAAAAGGACCTCTTTTTCCCTGGTGATGCTCTTGGTTTACTACCGGATTCCCATGATCCTGACAGATGCGGTTCCAGCGGCGGTGCTTTTTGGTATTTTGCTCAGCTTGGGACGGTTGGCCAAAGACCGGGAGCTTGATGTCATCCGTACCAGCGGGTTTAGCTTCCCCAAGCTTGCCGCCCCACTGATTATTTTCACCTTCCTCATTTCCACCGGTGTTTTCTTCTTCAATGATTATGTGGTCCCGGGCGCCAATGAACGTTTTCAACAGGAATTGCGGAAGTTGCTTTCCCGGGAGAAAGACCCCCTTTTTGAGGAGAATATCTTCTTTAAAGGCACAGAGAATACTTATTTTTATATCCGGCGCGTGAACCGGGAAAACCAGCGGATGGAAGGGATCTTAATCTATGAGGTGAAAAAGAAGGGTTTTCCCAGCCTGATCACGGCGGCTTACGGCTGGGTGGAAAACGACCGCTGGCAGTTGAATGAAGGGCTCATTTACGAGCTTGACGAAGAGGGTCATGTCTCGCTGGAGGCCAGCTTCACCCAGATGTTTTATGAAGTCGGGGAAGACCTGGAGACCTTTTTCAGCAGCGGGCGCAGTACAGAAGAGATGACCCGGGCGGAACTTAAGAGATATATAGAGCTTTTCGGGAGAAGCGGCTTTGACACCTCGGTCTTTGAAGTTGATTACCACCTTAAGGTTGCCGTTCCCTATGCTTCCCTGGTTTTGGCTTTTTTAGGTTTGCCTTTTGCCACCCTCATGGCAAGAAGCGGCAAGATTCTGGGGCTCATCGCCAGCCTGATTTTGATCTTGATCTTCTTCGTCTCCCAGGTGGTCTTCAGGACTTTTGGCGTTAACGGCATTCTCGACCCGTTCTGGGCGGCCTGGGCGCCGAATATCGCCTTTCTGCTCTTGGGAGGGGGTCTTTCTCTATTGCTGGTCCGTTAAGACACTACCCGCACGCGGAGGTGAACCCGGGTTTGCACGCGAAAAAAACCATTTTCTTCTGGATGATGGTCTTTTTTTTCTCCTCGCCCGTCATAGCGGGCGAACCCGGCGCGGCGCCGGGGTCACCTGGTATACCGGGCGGGACCGGCGGGGAGAAAGGGGTGCTGGTCGCCGAGAACCTCCGTTACGATTATGACCGGGGCGAAGTTGTCGCCCGGGGAAATGCCGTTCTGACTTACGGGGAAATAACGATCCGCGGCGAAGAACTCTTTATTAACCTGGAGGAGAATACCCTCACCGGGAGGTATGTGACCGTTGAGAAGGAGGACACCTCCTTCACCGGGGAGAATTTTCTCTATAATTATCAAAAAGACCGGGGAAGCATTGACAATTATTACTCTTTCAATTTGACCGAGGAGAACCAGCCCCTGATTATCCGGGGGGAGCGGGGGGAGATCGAAGGGGATCTCACCATTGTCGAGCGGTCATCCCTCACCGGTTGCGACCGGGAAAAACCCCATTACCACATGACCGCAAAAAAAGTCGAGTATTACCCGGACGACAAGATCATCTTCCGCCACCTGGTCTATTGGGAAGGGGGCGTTCGCCTCTTTTACCTGCCGGTAATGGTTATCTCCCTCAAGGAGCGGGAGAGCAACCTGGACCAGCCGGTGGTGGGTTATAACGATTATGACGGGTTCTATGTCAAACTGGTTTACCGTTATTTCATGAAATCCGGTTTCTATGGCCTCTTGTTGCTGGACTGGTTCGAACGTAGCGGCCTGGGACAGGGCGTGAAGCAGTATTTTCCCCTCGGGGGGGATAAAGATCTCTTTTTCAACTTTTATAATTTTAACAACTACCGCACCGGCGGGCGGGACATCCAGGCCGGCGCCGGCTGGTCGCATAAGCTGGGTCCGCTATACGATTATTCTTTGGATGCGGAGTACTGGCAGAAGAGTACTTTACAATGGCAGGGAAGCGATTACGGGACATTCGAATATGATGAATACCGGTTCCGGGCCGTGCTGAACGGGAAAGACCGGGTCTGGCCTTTTAACATCAATTTAGAAGGGGGAAAACGTTATTCCTATTCCGAGTATTACTTTTATCCCCGGGTGCAGTTGACCTGGCGGCCGTCTTCCCGGCACAGCGTGACCTATTCCGGCCGCCTGGACCACCGGGAACGCCCGGATACGCTCTCTGTCACGACGAGGTATATATATAACCTGCAGACCACCCATAATTTCGGCGGGTACCAGCTGCGGACGGAGGTTTATGAAGCCGCCGACCATTCGCCGGAACCACTGGCCAACTGGTATTCGCTGAACCGTTTGCCGTCGGTACGGTTGACAACGCCCGTTTACCGCTGGGGGGTCCTGGGTAATTACCGTCTTTACCTGGACTATCTACACCTGGTTAAAGTCCCCGACGGGCTGGAGGGCCACCGTACCGATCTGCACCTGCAGCGGAGCTTTTACACCCTTTGGCAGCGGGGTAAATTCACCCTCCAACTGGGCAGTTCTTTACGCCGGCAGGATTACTGGCTCGAGGAGGGGGAGTTCTCCAGGATGGCCTGGTCCATTGACCTGCAGGGGACCACCCGGTTCACCCCTTATTTTTCCTGGGAGAATACTGTCAGCTGGGTGGAGAGCGGCGGCAACACGCCCACGACCTTTTCCCAACTCATCAGCAACAGCTCTTACTATCTACCCAAAGGGAACCTCCGGACCAGGTTTTACTATAACGCGCCCCAGTTCCGGGCGGAGGTCCGCGGCGGCTATAATATGGGCGGGATTATAAACCCCTGGCACACGGTGTATGCCAACGCCAACTGGGAATTGAACGAATACAACCGGTTGGTCTTTAGCACCTCCTATAACCCGAATACAAGCCAGTTCGGGTTGGTCAATTTGACCTTCCGTTACCAACCGGATACGGAACGCAACATCAAGTTGGACGCGGTCTATGACCCGGTTAATGATATCTGGTCCACCCTGGATCTGGAGACCCGGTTCCGGCAGAAGCTCGCCGGGAACCTGGAGGCCAATTTTGATCTACGTTACAGCTTCTTTGGGGACGGCTTCGAACGGGCCCGGGTGGGATTGGGCTACGATTGGCATTGCCGCCAGTTTTACTTCGGGTATAACTTCATCGACCGGGAATACTCTTTCCAAGTCTGGTACAAGATTCTTCCCGAGACAGGCTTTACCTTCGGCAGCGGGCAGGCCGGTTTTGCCTGGCCCGGTTCAGGCTAGGAGAATGTGGGATGCGCTATTTTAAAAAACTCCGGAAACTGCTTGGCTCCAAAATCCTGTGGTCCCTGTTGGTTGCCGGTTTTATCATCTGGACGCTTATGCCCCATAAAGAGGAGAAGCTTATTCCCCAAGGTAAAGAAGGGTTTACCCTTTACGGCGTCACCTTAGTCGGGCGTGACCGGCGGGGGCGGCTTTGGGAGGTCCGGGCGGGAGAGGTCTGGCAGGCGAAAAACGGCAATGAGGTGTACTGCACCGGCGTGGAGCGGGTTGTGGTTTACACTGAAGACCAGAAGGAGGATTTTTCGTTCAGCTCCGCCTGGGCGCACCTGCTGCGCAAGAAAGACCACTTGAAGCTCGGCGGCGGGATCCGCGGCCGGCTGGAAGGGGGTATTTTCAGCACGGAGGAGGCGGAGATTAACCTGGAAACCAGGGAGATTATCTGCCCGCAGCCGGTCGTTTTCACCAGGGATGATCTGCAGATCTCCGCCGGGCGGATGGAGGGGAATATCGACAAGGAAGACCTGCTTTTTAGTGAGGAAGTTCTCATCGAGAGAAAGGGAGAATTCCGCATTCGCGGGGAGGCCCTCCGCTATTGGGGGGAGAGGAAACACTTCGAATTACTGGGAGGAGTGGAACTGGAGTTATGAGAAGATGGGCGGCAAACCGCCGGGACCGGCAGACCCCGTTGGTGGCGAGCGGGCGTATCCTGCTCCTTCCTCTCCTCCTGTTCTCACTGGTGCTGTTCCCGGAGACGGCACGGGGGGAAGAGAAAAAGACCGAGCAGGTCCGGATAACCGGGATCAACCGGATGTGGGGCGATACGGAAGGCGAAAAGACTTATTTAGAAGGGGACCTGGTGATCACCAAGGGCGATACCGTGATTTATGCCTCTTCTGCCGAGGTGATAAAGACCGGCGAGGGCGACCGTGCCCGGAAGGCACGGTTGAGCGGCGGGGTGCGCCTCTTCCAGGATGAGTTGAGACTGGAAGGGGCGGAGATGGAATTTGCCTTTGATGAGGACTGGGCGGTTTTTAAGGGGGATGTCCGGCTGGAAAGGGAGGAAGTAAAGGACGCCGCCGGCGAGGTGGAGAAAGAAGGGATCGTTCTCTCCTGCGATTATCTGGAGATCGAGACCGAGCGGAAAGATTTCCAGGCTACGGGGAATATCTCCCTTGTGCACAAAGAGTTTACCGTCACCGCCGCCGCGCTGACCTATGAGGACGCCGGTGAAACCCTCCTTTTCACCGGAGGATTTTTCCTTTTCCGCGAGAAAGAGAATATGAAAGGCGAGGAATTATGGATCGACCTGAAAGAAGAGGTCTTTGACGCCCGCCGCGGCGTGGAACTCTATTTTGAAGTCGAAGAAGAGGAAGAAACAAAAGAAGAAGAAACAAAAGAAGAAGAAGCAAAAGAAGAAGAAGTAAAAGAAGAAGAGGGCGAAGGAGAAGGGGAAAGAACCGGAGAAGAAGGGGAAGTGGCGGAAGAAGACGGGAAAGAAGCGGGGGAAGATGAAACGGGAAAAGAAGGGGTAGCAGAAGAATAAAGAGGTTGTGCAAAAGGTATCCGGGAGGAGAACGGTGTGGAAAGAGCTTTAGCCCCCGGCGGGAACAGGAAAGAAGAGAATTTCGGCGGCGAAGAGGTCAGGACGTCCCGGGGGTCTTTTTGCCGGATTGAGGAGTTGTTGCCGGAGAGAATCGTCCTTCCCTTTCCCGGCCCGGAATTAATCCTCAATAATTTGCAACTGGTTTACGGGATTGGTCCCCGGACAGCCGCGGCTTTGCGGGAGGACGGCTACGACAACCTGGAGAAACTGGCCGCCCATCCCAAGTGGGGGCCGGCGGCAGCGGAGGTTCTCCGCCTGATCGCGCGGAAAGAACTCCGGCGCCTCCGGGGTTACGGCGCGCGGGAAGAGGAATTGATCGGCTTTTTTTCCCGCCCGGAAATCGTCTTTATTGACCTGGAGACCACAGGTTTTTCACCGGCGCAGCCCCTCTTTCTCGTGGGGTTGCTCTTTTTCACCGGGGAACGCCCGTGCCTTCTCCAGCTATTAGCCAGGGATTACGGGGAAGAAGAAGCGGTCCTGGAAGCGGCTAGCGGGCTTTTATCCCGGTTTAAAGTGGCTGTATCCTATAACGGGCGGAGCTTTGACCTCCCTTACCTGGCGGCGCGGATGCGTTTCTTTGGCCTGCCACCGGTGGAAATCCCCCATCACCTGGACCTGGTCCACCAGACCCGGAGGTTTTTCCGGCGGCACCTTCCCAACTGCCGGTTGCGTACGGCCGCCCGTCACCTGCTGGCCCGGGAAGAACCGGACGGGCTCCCCGGGAGCCTTGTCCCTGCCGCCTACCACAGTTTTGTAGCCACCGGGGAAACAGGGTTAATGAGGGAGATTCTCCGGCATAACCGTGAAGACCTGCTGGTCCTGGCAGAGTTGGTCAAGGTGATTGGGGAGAAATGGAAGGAGATGACCGGTCATGCTGATTAAAGAGATTGTTCAGGAAGGAAGAGTGGAAGGGGTTTACATGGTCCTCGAGTGCCGGCGGCGGGTCGCCAGGAACGGGAAACCCTTTGCCGACATAAAGCTGGGTGACAGGAGCGGCGAGATTGCATTGAAAGTCTGGGATGCGCCGGAGGAAATCTTTACCCGGCTGGAAAAAGGGCAGGTAATCCGCTTGACAGCCGTAGCCGGGAATTATAATAACATAATTCAGCTGGAAGCCGACGGGAAAGAGGATTTTTACCGGATCTGTCGGGAAGGGGAGTACGATCCAGCCAATTTTTTGCCGGTTTCACCGGTGCCCCCGGCCGAATCATGGCGGGTTTTGGATGAGGCCTGTGCCCAAGTGGAATTGGCGCCTTTCAAAGAATTGCTGGGGAGCTTTTTTCAGGACCCCTCTTTTCGTGAGGAGTTTGCCCGGGTCCCGGCGGCCCTCCGCCATCACCACGCCTACCTTGGCGGCCTCCTGGAGCACACGGCCGGGGTGGTTACCATCTGCCAGACGGCTTTGGCCCATTACCCCCGGGTGAACCGGGATCTGCTGCTCACCGGAGCCCTCCTCCATGATCTCGGCAAGGTGCGGTCTTACCAGATCGGCGCCGGGTTTACCAGCACCGATGAGGGAAAGCTCCTTGGCCACCTGGTCATCGGGATTAATATGGTCATGGAAGCCATAGCGGAGATCCGGCGGCGCCGGGGGGCGGCTTTTTTCCCCGCCACCCTCGAACTGCCCCTCCTCCACCTGCTCGCCAGTCACCACGGGAACATGGAGTGGGGTTCCCCTGTCGAACCGGTTTTACTCGAGGCCTGCCTCTTGCATCATGCCGACTATATGGACTCCGAAGCCGCCAAATACCGGGAGGCGGTCCGGAACGGGCCGGCGGAAGCCGGCTCCTGGACGCCGTATAACCCCAACCTCAGACGTTCAGTCTACCTTCCTGATTTGCAGTGGGAAGCGCCGGCAGCGGCGGCGGAAGAACCCGCCGGAGAACCGGCCAACGAAGAACCAACCCTTGAGAAATGACCCTCCCGGCCGTCTTTGCACAGTGCGGGAGGAATCCGGAGTGAAACAATTTGCGGAAGAATTTGCGGGTGGCATTTCATACCTTAGGCTGTAAAGTGAACCAGTTTGACACGGCCGGGCTGGCCGAGAAATTCCGGGAACGGGGCTTCGAGGTGGTTTCCCCCGGCGAACAAGCCGATATTTACGTGGTGAATACCTGCACGGTAACGAAGACCGCGGAGCAAAAGGCCCGGCAGTTGATAAGGAAGATTAAAAGGGAAGACCCCGGCGCCGTTCTGGCGGTGACCGGTTGTTATGCCCAGACCAACCCGGAGAGCGTCAAGGCCCTCCCCGGCGTCGACCTGGTGACCGGGGTGGCCGGCCGGGAGAACCTGCCCGAGCTTGTCGAGGAGTATCTCGCCTCCGGGCTTCCTTTAGCACAGGTGCTTCCGGAAGAGCAGGCGGAGATGGGCTTTTACCGGCCGGTCTTCACCGATAAGACCAGGGCTTTTCTGAAGATCGAAGACGGCTGCGATTCTTACTGCAGTTACTGTAAGATCCCGTTTGCCCGGGGTCCGGTGCGCAGCCTTCCTCCCCCCATGGTCCTCGCAGAACTCCGCCGTTTTTTCGACCTCGGTTTCAAAGAAGTGGTTTTAGTCGGGATTCACCTGGGCCACTACGGCCGCGATCGCGGCTGGAACCTGGCCGGGCTCTTGCGGATGATCGTCCAGGAGATGGCAGAGGCCTTCCGGGGCGGAAGTTTCCGCTTGCGCCTGGGGTCCCTGGAACCGGTGGATATTACGGCAGAGTTTATGGAGGTCTTTTTTAAGGCCGGTTTTCTCTGCCCGCACCTGCACATCCCCCTCCAGAGCGGGAGCCGTTCTGTGCTTGCGCGGATGAACCGGCCGTACACCCCGGAAGAATATGCCCGCCTCCTGGCGGATCTCCGGCGGCATCTGCCGGATCTGGCTGTTTCCACCGATTTAATGGTTGGCTTTCCCGGTGAAAGCGAAGAGGAGTTCCAGGAAACCCTGGATTTCCTGGAAAAGCAGGAATTCTCCAGGGTGCATGTTTTCCCGTTTTCACCGCGGGAGGGGACGCGCGCCGCAGAAATGCCGGGACACCTCCCCCGGCGTGTAATCGAGGAAAGAAAAAAAGCGGCGTTGGCGGTGGCCGGCCGGGTGGCCGCCGGTTACCGGCAGGGGCTTTTAGGTAAAACCGAAGAAGTTTTGGTGGAAGAAGAGACGGCCCCCGGTTGCTGGGAAGGCCTTTCCGGCCGGTACCTGCGGGTGAGGCTGGAAGGCTCCTTTACCGGCGGGACTTTTGTTCCCGTCCGGATTATTAATGCTGACCGGGAACCCCTTTTGGGCCGGCCCTTGGAGAAAGAGGAAGAGAAAAGTTGATTTTCCTAAAGGATTTTTTTTTCTTTTGTCGAAATGCTAAATAATTGAGGAGGTAAAAAAAGTGAGCGATTGTCTTTTCTGCCGGATCGCCCGGCGTGAGGTACCGGCGGAAGTAGTCTTGGAAACAGAGGAGGCTTTGGTTTTCCGGGATATTAATCCTGTAGCCCCCACCCATTTGCTGGTTATCCCCAAAAAACATGTGGGCAATATCCTCGATCCCCAACTGCCCAAAGAGGAAAAACTGGCGGGAGAGTTGTTCCGCGCCGTGCAGATGGCAGCGGCGAAAACCGGATTAACCCCGGGAGGTTTCCGTACGGTAATCAATTACGGCCCGGATGCCGGAGAGACGATCCCCCACTTACACCTACATGTTATCGGTGGTAAGCAACTCTCATGGCCGCCCGGGTGATTTCCCGAGCATACGCGTAGCGCCTGACTTTGTACGCCGCGTGTAGTGCGCGGCAAATATTATTTATCTGTCCCGAAACAGCCAGGCCAGAGAAGATAAGGGGCGGGGGATCCTGTTTGTTCTGGATTGAAATGCGGGCAGCGGAGGGAGGGAAGGATACCTTATGGCAGAAGTAAAAATCGGCAAGAATGAATCGCTGGACAGTGCTCTGCGCCGCTTTAAACGGCAATGCCAACGTTCGGGAATTCTGGCGGAAATCAGGAAGAGAGAGCATTATGAGAAGCCGAGTGTACGCCGGAAGAAGAAAGCCGAAGCCGCCCGAAAAAAACGGAGATCATCATAAGAACGCTTGCTAAAGGTCCGCCCAATTTAGTTCGGGGGGACCTTTGTTCTACTCCCCCGCTTTTTTACCGGGGTAAAAGGAAAAGGGGTGTGAAAATGCGGAAAATAAAAGGGTTTAATCTTTTTACCGTCTTTCTCCTCATCCTGGCCTTGATGTTCACTTTTGCCGTTTACCGCCGGGTAGAGGAGGAAAACTCCAACACCCTTTATCTCATCTCCCTGAAAGGAGCGGTTTCAGGCGGGATGGCCGACTTCCTGGAGCGGGGGCTTAAGGAAGCGGAAGACCGGAGAGCCGAAGCCGTCCTCATCGAATTGAATACTTTTGGCGGGTTTGAGGATGCCATGGCGGAGATCGGTGATCTGATTACCGGAACCCGCTTGCCGGTTTATATCTATATTCGCGGGCGGGCCATTTCCGCCGGAGCTTATATCGCCTTGAGCGGCCAAAAGATTGTTATGGCGCCGGATGCGGTGATTGGCGCCTCCCAACCCCGGACTGTGGAAGGACAAGAAGTGCCGGAGAAAGAGATGGCGGCGATGAGAAAGATGTTCCGGGCGGCCGCCGAAGCCCGGGCGGAAAGGACCGGCGTACAGTTGGACCCGCTGGTGGCGGAGGCGATGGTCGATCCGGAGGTGGAGATTGAGGGGGTAGTCGCCCGGGGCGAGCTTTTGGTCCTCACCGCAAATACCGCATTGGAACTGGGTTATGCCGATCTGATCGCCGAGAACCGGGACGTTGCCCTTTCCGCGCTGGGTTTGGATGGATTAACCATTGTCCAGGTGCGGCAGACGCCGGTCGAAGGGTTGGTGCGTTTTTTGACCGATCCCGTCGTCAGCCCGCTTTTGCTCAGTATTGGTTTTGCCGCCCTTATTATTGAGCTGTTTACGGCCGGTTTCGGGGTAGCGGGCATTCTGGGCCTCACCTGTCTGGGTCTTTATTTTGGCGCCCGCCTCTTTTCCGGCCTGGCCGGAATCGAAGCTGTCTTCCTGTTTGTCATCGGAGTTGTCCTCCTGGCGGTTGAGGCCTTTGTGATTCCGGGCTTTGGGGTCGCCGGGATTTTAGGGCTGGCTTCCATCGCCGGGAGTATTGTACTCAGTTACACCACGAGCAGCCAGGGCTTGCTTGCCCTGGGGATGGCCATTTCCTGGACGGCGTTCCTAACGGCCGTCGCCTTCCAGTATCTCCGGAAAAGCAGGGTTCTGGAGCGCCTGGTCCTGCAGACTAGCCTGAGCACTGAAGAAGGCTATTCCTCCGGCCCCCTTTACGATGATTACCTTGGGAAAACCGGGATTACCATCAGCCCCCTGCGCCCGGCCGGGAGAATCGAGTTTGAAGACGGGGAGCGGCTGGATGTGGTCTCCGAAGGCTCTTATATCCCCGCCGGGAAAAAGGTGAAAGTAATTAAGACAGAAGGACGGCGGGTCGTGGTCCGCGAAATTGCGGAGGACGGCGAGGGATAAAGGGAATAATAGGAAAGAATTGAAGGGAATAATGGGATAAAGGGAAAAAAGAAATAATAAGGGCAAAAACAGGCGCGCGTGCGTCATTGAATTAAAAAGGAGGGCTGAAAATGGAGTTTGTAACCATAATCATTATTGCCGTTGTTATAATCTTTGTTTTATTCTTCTTTAACTTCATCCCCATTGGTTTGTGGATCTCCGCCCTGGCGGCGGGTGTGCACATCGGCGTCTGGAACTTATTCACCATGCGCCTGCGCCGGGTGCCGCCGGCACAGATTGTTTTGCCCATGATCAAAGCGGTGAAAGCCGGGTTGGATGTTACCGTGAACAAGCTGGAAGCCCATTACCTGGCCGGCGGGAACGTGGACCGGGTGGTCAACGCCTTGATCGCCGCCCACCGCGCGGATATCGGCCTTACTTTCGAACGGGCGGCCGCCATTGATCTGGCCGGGCGGAATGTTTTAGAAGCGGTACAGATGAGCGTTAACCCGAAGGTAATTGAGACGCCGGTCGTCTCGGCGGTAGCAAAAGACGGGATTGAGCTGAAGTGCATGGCCCGGGTGACGGTGCGGGCCAATATCGACCGGCTGGTGGGCGGCGCCGGCGAAGCCACCATCATTGCCAGGGTCGGCGAGGGGATCGTTACCACCGTCGGTTCCTCACCCACCCACAAAGAGGTGTTGGAGAACCCCGACCTGATCTCCAGAAATGTGCTGGAGAAAGGTTTGGATGCCGGGACGGCTTTTGAGATTCTCTCCATTGACATCGCCGATGTGGACGTGGGGCGGAACATCGGGGCGCAGTTACAGATCGACCAGGCGGAAGCCGATAAGAATATCGCCCAGGCCAAGGCGGCGGAACGCCGGTTTGCCGCGCTTGCCCGGGAACAAGAGATGCGGGCCCGGGTGCAAGAGATGCGTGCCCATGTGGTCGAGGCCGAGGCCGAAATCCCGAAGGCCATAGCGGAAGCCCTGCGCAGCGGCAGGCTTGGGGTAATCGATTATTACCAGTTGCAGAATATCAAGGCTGATACAAGCATGCGGGAGTCCATCGGGCAGATGGGCGCCAGGCCCACCCCTGGGGAGCAAGGAGAGAAAAAGGAGAAATAGGAATAGGGGGGTTGCCAAGTGGACTGGATCTGGTTGATCTTTGTCCTCTTCTCGGTGGTCGCCGGCCTGCTGGAGAAATTGGCAAAGCAGAAAATGGAAAGACCGGCGCGACCGGCGCCGGGTTCCCCACACCCGCCCGGTGAAGGCCGTTTTTTCCTGGATGAACCGGAGGAAAAGAAAAACCCAAGCCGGCCCGGGGAGAGAACCTGGCGGGAAGTACAGGCGCCCGCCGGCCGGCGCCCGGCAACGCCAATGAGCCCTGGCGGTGAACCGGTTTTTTGGGCGGAAGATATCATAGCCGGTCCGGAAGAGGGATGGGTTGGCGAATCCAGTGAAACCGGGGAATTCTGGGAAAGCCAGCAGGATGAAATAGGGAGAATAAGGCGTAAACCTTTCCCGGGCGAGGAGAGCCGGGAAGAACCACTACCGCCAGGAGGGTGGAAGGAACCGGAGGTTTTCCTTTCCGCCCTGGTTTTGGCCCACGTCCTGAAGAGGCCGGATTTTAGAACCCTTCCCTGGCAACGCCGGCTGTAGACGGCGCCGGCCCGGACCTGAGGGTTGTACCAGGATACGCAGTGCACCTGTACAAAAGAGGGGCAGAGCCCCTCCTTTTTTTATTGTGCTTTTTCCCGGTTCCCGGGCATAAGTTAAAAAAGCCGGTGTCACTCTGAAAGGGGGAGAAGAGATGTTCCGGCTTTTTTCTGAAGAACTGGTAAACCGGTGGATGGATGAAAAAACTGCCCGCCTTTTCCAGGAGGAGGCTTCCGCCCTGCCCGGGCTGGTCCTTAATGAGCGGGAGGAAGCCGATTTGAAGCTCCTGGCCAACGGGGCGTATACCCCGCTCCGCGGCTTTATGGACCAGGATGATTACCTTTCGGTATTGGCCAGGTGCCGCCTGGCCGACGGCAGCCTTTGGCCGCTCCCCATAACAATGGCGGTGACTCCTGAAAGAATACGGGAGCTTCCCCGTTACGGGCCGGTTGCTTTACACAGCAAAAACGGGGAACTTTTGGGCTGTCTTTTTCTCTCCAGAATATACAAGAGAAACCTCAGGGAGGAAGCGCGGTTGGTCTACGGAACCGAGGACCGCCGGCACCCGGGGGTGGCCCGTCTGATCCGGGAAGGGGAGTACCTGGCCGGGGGGAAGGTTTTGGTCCTGCGCCGGCCGGAAAACTACTGGTCCTTGCCGTGGGAGCCGGCGGAGACCAGAAAAACTTTTAAAGAAAAGGGCTGGAAAAAGGTGGTGGGATTTCAGACCCGCAACCCCATCCACCGGGCCCACGAATACCTGCAGAAAACCGCCATGGAGATGGTGGACGGCCTCTTTCTCCACCCGTTGGTGGGGGCGACCAAAGAGGAGGACCTGCCACCGGAGATCCGGCTCCGCTGCTACCGGGTTTTACTGGAGAATTATTACCCCCGGGACCGGGTCCTGCTAGGGGTCTTCCCGGCGGCCATGCGTTACGCCGGGCCGCGGGAGGCGGTCTTTCATGCCCTGGTGCGGAGGAATTACGGGTGTACCCATATGATTATCGGCCGGGACCATGCGGGTACCGGCGGGTATTACCGCCCCGACGAAGCCCAGGATTTCTGTGAGAAATTCGGTGATGAACTGGGAATAACTATTCTCAGGTTTGACAACGCCTTTTATTGCCGGAAATGCGGGCAGATGGCGACAGCCCGCACCTGTCCCCACCCGCAAGACTCCCGCCTCTCCCTGAGCGGCACCCGCATCCGGGAGTTGTTGGAGAAAGGGGAGGAACTCCCGGCTGAACTCACCAGGCCGGAAGTGGCGGAGATCCTCCGGGATTATTACACACGCGGGGGAGACCGCCCAGGTGACCGGGACGTGATTATGGAGAGCCAGGCAGGCGCGCCTCCCGGCCGGATCCTTCCTGGACAGGAGCTTCCCAGAGGGGAAGGGAAAGAATAGTTATGAGTTTTTATTTTTTGTTAATACTTTTCTCTCACCGCCCGGAAAGGAGTTTTCCGGGCAGTGTTGAATATATATGATATTTATCCGGAAGAAGCACCCTTTAAGGTTTGGAGGTATAACCATGGAAAAGGAATTAAAGTTTAGCTCCCGTACCAACACACTGGAACAGCGCGTTTATGAGTACCGGCTCCAGGATGTCGATGAACCCAATTTATATAGACACCTGTATAGTTATGACGAGGCCCCCAAGATCCCCTTCAACCACAGGCATGTACCGATGCGCCCGCCGGCTGAGATCTGGATCACGGACAGCACTTTCCGCGACGGGCAACAAGCCAGGGAGCCTTATACAGTGGAACAGATCGTCCATTTATATAAGCTCCTGCATAAATTGGGCGGGCCCAAGGGGATCATCCGCCAGACCGAGTTTTTCCTTTATAGCAAGAAAGATAAGGAAGCGGTAGAACGTTGCCTGGCTCTGGGTTATAAATACCCGGAGATCACCAGTTGGATCCGGGCGGTTAAAGAAGATTTCCAGTTGGTCAAGGCAATGGGGCTGAAAGAAACCGGGATTTTGGCCAGTTGTTCCGATTATCATATCTTCAAGAAGTTGAAGATGACCAGAAGACAAGCGATGGAACAATTCCTTTCCATCATTAAGGCCGCCCTTGAGATCGGCGTTGTTCCCCGGGTCCACTTGGAGGATATCACCCGCGCCGATTTTTACGGGTTTGTGGTGCCCTTCGCCATTGAACTGAACAAGCTCTCGGAAGAGAGCGGGATCCCGATTAAGATCCGGGCTTGCGATACCATGGGGTTCGGGGTGAGTTATCCCGGCGTCGCTTTACCCCGCAGTGTTCCGGGGATCATTTACGGTCTCTGGCACCATGCCGGTATCCCCAGCGAACGGTTGGAATGGCACGGGCATAACGACTTTTACCGGGCGGTGGTCAACGCCGGAACGGCCTGGCTTTACGGGTGTGCCGCGGTCAACTGTACTTTGCTGGGGATCGGCGAACGGACCGGGAACTGCCCGTTGGAGGCTATGGTCTTTGAATATGCGGGCCTGCGGGGGACGATGGACGGGATGAATCCCCAGGTGATTACAGAGATCGCCGAGTACTACCAGAACGTAATCGGTTACAAGATTCCCCCCATGACGCCGCTGGTCGGTAAGCATTTCAATTTTACCAGGGCGGGAATTCATGCCGACGGGTTGCTGAAAGATGAAGAGATCTATAATATCTTCGACACGGAGAAACTCCTCAACCGCCCGGTGATGGTGGCGGTTAACCAATACTCGGGGCTCGCCGGTTTGACTTTTTGGATTAATCAGTATTTTAACCTTAAGGGCGACCGGATGATTGATAAGAAAGACCCGCGCCTGCTTCCGCTGAAGGAATGGATCGACGAACAGTATGCCGCGGGGCGGAATACGGTAATCGGCGATGAAGAGCTGGAAGCGGTGATGGAGAAAATCACCCCGGAGCTCTGGGAAGAGGTCAACCGGAGATAGGGGAAAAGACCCCCTTTACCGGCGCCACAGAATTGTCATTTTCCCTCCACGGTTTTACCATATTTCCCTGTTACAATTAAGGCAGGGACGGAAAGTGGAAGACAGCGACTTTAGAAAACAGGAAAAACCGGCAAGGAGGTTGGAAAGATGCGGCTAAGAAGAGCTATCCTGGGCGCTGGAATCATCATTCTTCTCCTGGTGTCCACCGGTGCAATGGCTGCCGGTTGGGGCGGCTGGGGCGCGCATATGCGCGTTGGCCAAAGGGTAAGAGGTGAAGACGGGGGAGGGATCTGCCTCCGGTACTTGCACCGGAGTGGTCTTGATCTCACACCCGAACAGGAAGAGCAGATCCTCACTCTCAGCCAGGAGTTTTACCAGAAAAGCCTGCCTTTGCGCCAGAGATTGCAACGGCTCAGACTGGAATTGCGGCGGCTCTGGGCGGAAGAAAAACCGGATGAAGCGGCAATCAACGCAAAACTGACGGAAATGACCCCGCTCCGAATTGAGTTAAGGGCCATGGCCATGGAAACACGGGAAAAAATCAGAAAAGTTCTTACTCCCGAACAATTGGAAAAGTTGGAGTCTGCCGGCGGCAGGGTTTTCCAGCGGAGAAGGGGACGGCGGTGAACGCGCGTACAGATGCGCATAAGCGAGACAAAAACCCCTCTGACCGGGTCTTTTGACCCGGTCTTTTTTTTTAGAAAATATTCTAAATTA
>JAAYGG010000032.1 GCA_012727895.1 Bacillota bacterium | reverse complement strand
TATTGCTTTGCTGCATTTTGTAGCCTATAATCATACTTGGAGGTAAATGCATTGTTAGGAAAAAAAATCGCCGTTTTGCGCAAGGGTAAAAAAATGCGCCAGGAAGATCTCGCCAACTTACTCGGTGTCAGCCGGCAGGCAATATCCAACTATGAAAAGGGAGAACGCTATCCCGACCCGCAAATGCTGAGCCGGATGGCCAGATTATTCAAGGTCTCTTCGGATTATCTTCTTGACTTGACCGACGACCCCAAGCCCCACTGGCAAGTCTGTGAGGAACCCTGTGTTTTTATGGAGAAAAAACCTCAGCAACCGGCGGCCGGCGCCCGTGAAGTAAACGAAAAAACCCTGAGCCAACTCTGTTGCCTCCTGAAAAAACTTGACAAGGAAGACCTCGACTGCCTCTTACATCTGGTAAAACGCCTGACCCGGTTGGAATAGCCACCGGATCCGGTAGTTCCCCCCGCTTCCCCCAGGATATCTTTGGACAGCTTACGACGGTAAATTCCAGTTGGCCTTCTTTCGCCAAGTCTCCCTTTCCTCCAAGAAACTGTTTAACCCCCATGGCACCGGGATTACTTTACCCGCAAGCATTACGCGACTGTCTTTTAATCATTGACAGGCTACAAACTGCTTGCTTATAATTCAATCGGGAGTCTTTTTTTTATGAAAATATTAATGAAGAAGGGTAACAAATGATTCATCTCTTTTCCCAAAATGGCTTGCAAATCGCCGTAGATGTCAATACCGGTAATATCTTTCTTTTTGACGAGATGACCGCCAAGATCCTTGCCAATTTCCCGGACCGCCCGCCCACTTTGGAGGAGGCCCGGGCGGAACTGGCCGGTTCCTGCCCGGAGGGGGTAGACGAGGCCGCTCTCGCCGGAGCCTATGCCGAGCTGCAGACCCTCATCGACCAAAAGATGCTTTATTCACCCGAATTCATCGATGAGGAAACCACTGAAAAGCTGCACCCCCGCTCCGGTTTGAAAGCCCTTTGCCTTCATGTGAGCCACGGCTGCAACTTGCGGTGCGATTATTGCTTTGCCCACCAGGGGGATTACGGAGACGGGAATGGGCAGGGAACCGCCCGCCTCATGAGCCCGGAGGTGGCCTTTAGAGCAGTGGATTTTCTAATGGAAAACGCGGGGCGGGAGAATGTGGAGATCGACTTTTTCGGCGGCGAACCGCTGCTCAATTTTGAGGTCATCAAAGAGACAGTGGCTTACGGGAGGAAGCTGGCCAAGAAGAAGAACCGGAACCTCTATTTTACCCTGACCACCAACGGCACCCTGCTGGACGAGGAGAAAATCTCCTTCCTCAACAGGGAGATGCATAACGTTGTCATCAGTATTGACGGGAGAAAAGAGGTGCATGACCGTTTCCGGTATGACGCAGCCAAAAACGGCAGCTATGACCGGATCCTGCCCGCCGCCCTTAAGCTGGTGCGGGAAAGGGAGAAAAACCCTCCCGGGCGCCGGGATTACTTTATCCGTGGCACCTTTACCACGGAAAACCTGGATTTTACCGGGGACGTACTCCACCTGGCCGGCCTGGGGTTTAAACGGCTCTCCCTTGAACCGGTCACCGGCAGCGGCGCCGGGTACCATATCGGCAGGGAGCATTTGCCGGCGGTCCTTGACGAATACGACAACCTGGCGCGCGTCATCGCCGCCCGGGAGAAACCCGGTTTCAGCTTCTACCATTTCCAGTTGAACCTTTACGAAGGGCCGTGCATTTACAAAAGGATAACCGCCTGCGGCGCCGGTTTTGAGTACTTTGCCGTCTCCCCGGAAGGGGATTTATACCCCTGCCACCAATTCGTCGGCCTTCCCCAGTTTAAGGCCGGCGATATCTGGGAGGGAATTAAGAACCTGTGTCTCGTTGAAACCTTTAAAAAGACCAATGTTTTGACGAAGCCGGCTTGTAAAAACTGTTGGGCCAAGTTTTTCTGCTCCGGGGGGTGCCACGCCGACGCCTACTTCACCAATAACGACCTGGCAACCCCGAACGAAATTACCTGTATCATGCAGCGGAAACGGATCGAATGTGCCCTTGGCCTTGAGGTGGCCCGTAGGATAAAAAAACAAGAGGATTCTGCCTGACCGCTCTTTCCGCTCTCCACTGGCGGTTGCAGAATCCTCTTTTTCTACGATGAACAATTAACCTTAAACCAGGAGGGAGCCCCCGTCAACCACAATGGTCTCGCCGGTGATGTAGTCCGCATCCGCCGAGGCCAAAAAGGCAACTACACCGGCGATATCTTCGGGTTTCCCTACCCGCCGCAAAGGAATCCTCTCCAGAAACGCCTCCACGCTGACATCCGCTTCCGCCACGCCTTCGGTAAAAATCACCCCCGGCGCCACGGCATTTACCGTGATATTGTGCGGGGCCAACTCCAGGGCAAGGTTCTTGGTGAACATCACCACTCCGCCCTTGCTGGCGTCATAGGCGGCGAGTCCCACCATGGAGGGGCGAAAAGCATCGATGGAGGCGATATTAATAATCCGCCCGCCCCGGCCCTGCTTGACCATTTGCAAGGCTGCCGCCTTGGAAAGAAGGATCAACCCTTTCAGGTTAACCCGGTAGACCCGGTCCACCAGTTCGGGGGCCATCTCCAAGACCGGCGCCTGCGGGAAGATCCCGGCGTTATTAACCAGGATATCCAGGCCTCCAAAAACCTCCACACAACGGGCGACCGCCTTCTCACCGGTCTCCTCGGCGCCAACGTCAGCCGGGAAAACCTCCACCCGGCCGGGCCCGCCTGCCAGCTTCTCCGCAGCAGCCCGCGCCGCTTCTTCATTCAGATCAACCAGGAGCACCCCGGCGCCCTCCTGGACAAAACGGCGGGCAATGCCGAACCCGATCCCCAGCGCACCGCCGGTCACGATAACCGCTTTTCCTCTCATTCTCTCCGTCATCTTTACCCCCCCTTATAGAATATGTATTTTCCTCACCAACTAATATCCTTACAATTCCCTGATCCGTTTCATCCGTTCCGTAGTCGGAGGGTGAGTCGAAAAGAGGTATAAGAAAGCCGGATCTTCCTTCCCTCCGGTCCGGTCCAGGAGGCGCTGCCAAAAGTTGAGGATTTCTTTCCGGTTAAAACCGGCTTTTTCCATGTAGTAAACACCATAACGGTCGGCTTCGAACTCCGCCTCCCTGCTGTAACCCAACTGCGCCAGGTTTATGACTATTGCCCCCAGTTTGGCTATATCCTCCTTTGCATTACTCTTTTTCAGAGCCAATTGCAAGAGAAAAGCCATGCCGATCTGCCGCTTAAGCTGGCTCATGCTGTGTTTCCGGTCCACGTGGGCAATTTCGTGGGCCAGGACGCCGGCGATCTCCCCGTCGCTTTCAGCAAAGGCCAAAAGCCCGGTATGGACGAAAATATACCCTCCCGGCAAGGCAAAGGCGTTCACGGTATTATCTTCAACCACCGTCAGGGTATATTGCAGCTCCTTTTTCCGCTCACAAACAGCGACCAGGCGCCGGAAGATGGATTGCAGGCGGTTCTCTTCCGCAGCGGGGAGTTTCATTACCCTCATTTCAGCGACGATCTCTTCATAAGCATTACGGCCTATTTCCTTCTCCAAAGCCAGTTCCAGGCTATCGAAGAAACCCGCATAAGTTATTGCGTTAACCAATAGGAGTGCGAATAATGGGGAAACCAGGTAACGCCAGTGTTTTCGCATATTCCCACCTCCAACCTGAGTATAACCCTGTTCCCGCCACCCGTCCCCCGCGTACCCGCTAATCGCCCCGCACACGCAAGGATTAGCCCGGGCAAAAATATTATACTTTCTTTTGGTAAAATTTATTATACCATGACATAAAATAGATGCAAAGAAAAATCCCCCGGCCTTCAGGAGGAAGACACGGGGGCCGCAGCCTTGCCGGCAAAGATCCCCCCATGAAGGGAAAAGAGGGGGAAGGCACGGGATTCAAGACCCTGATGGCACAAAAATCCCCCCATGGATGGGGGGATTTTTCTCTTGAAGTTAAATGGTGCGCCATCAGGGACTCGAACCCCGGACCCGCTGATTAAGAGTCAGCTGCTCTACCAACTGAGCTAATGGCGCATGATGGTGGCGGTGACTGGATTCGAACCAGTGACACTACGGGTATGAACCGTATGCTCTGACCAACTGAGCTACACCGCCGTACAGCCTATATTATTATAATATATCTTTATCTCTTAAGCAAGAGGTTTTTCTTGACGTCTCTTCATGCCGAACCTTCCGGCTGAAGGCCGGTTTATCCCCGGAATTGAGAAAAACCGCCTTTCCCTCTCCGTTTGCCTTCCCAATTCTTTCTTAATGCCGCTTGCCGTTCATCCGAATCCTTCAAAAATTTGCTCAGCTTGTCCTCAAAACTCTGCTGGGTATGGCGACCGCCCCCACCGGGTTGCGCCTGGCGGATGGAGAGCCCGATCTTCCCATCTTTAATGCTGAGGATCTTCACCCGCACCGAGTCGTTCATCTTTAAATAGTCGTTTATATCCTTGACGTAAACATCCGCCACTTCGGAGATATGAACCAGGCCTGTTGTCCCGGGGGCAAGCTCCACAAAGGCGCCGAAATTGGTGATCCCGGTGACTTTTCCTTCCACAATCTGACCGGCGGTAAATGACATTCGCCTATTATCCTCCTTGGTTTTAAATCCTTCTCAATGTTATAGTTTATTATAGCTTAGGGCAAAATGTGTTGTCAAGCTGCAAGAAAAATACTCCCTAATATTCCTCGGCTGCTAGTTTTCTTCTGCGGGCTCTTCCTCTTTAACCAGCCCAAGCTTGTAGGCTTCCCTCTCCAAAAAATCCTGCTGGTACCAGCGGTCCCTCTCCGCCTGCAACTCCTGGATAAGCTCGCGTTTCTCCTCCAGCCTTCTCTTCTCTTCCGCCAGCCGGTAATTATTGACCACCAGGCCAAAAATACCAAGGCCCAAATGGTAAAGGACAGAAAGGATCAGGAAAAGCGCCAGCCAGGTTAGGGGCTTAAACTTGAACTTATATCGCACCCGGCGTCTTTTTCCGGCCTGCCGAGGTTCCATGGAAATCCCCTTCCCTTTCTTTGCTCATGCCCAATCTTTCATAAACCGCCAAATATTCAGCCTTTTATAACCCGTCTTTTTATAACCCGCCTATGGAAGCATTCAACAAAGCCGGAGAAGATCCTTTTTTTACTCCTTCTGGAGGAGGAACATGACCGCCCTGCGGAAAAGTTTGCGGTAGAGAACCACCCCCGCCCCCAGGCTGAGCCAGAGATATAACCGGACTTCCCCCCAGTTGGCATAGAAAATGACCGGCGATAAAAAAAGCAGGGAAACCGGCCAAAAGACAAAATCAAGCACCTGGTTCTTCCGGCCTTTCTTAAGGATACGGAAGCAATCGGCCAAAAACCCCCAGCCGGCCCCGGCCAGCATCAGAAGGACAATGGTGCTCAACTGCCAATCAATTTTTTCCATTCTTCTTCCCGGGATCATTTTATAGCAATTTGCCGGAAATATGACTGAAATGGGCGGTGGTTTTCTCCTCTTCATGAAAAAGGCGTCTTATGAAGAAGGGCGCCTTATGAAGGGGGATTCCTTATAAAGAAGTGCGCCTTATGAAAGAGGGTGCCTGGGGAGATGACGGATTACCCAGATAACCAATAAAAACCAGAGCCCCAACGTGCCCAGTGCCAGGATATGAAAGGCCCTGCGCAGACCGGCGGCAGAGCGGAAGCTCTCCTCCGTCTCTTCATGGGCGGCAGGGGCTAAAACCGTACCGATCCTTTGCAAATAATCCCTGGTCTCCTGGTACTTGGGGCGGATTCTTTCCAGGTCCACATTGGTAAGGCCGGCATTATACGCCTCGATGGCCGCCCCGGTCTCTCCCTGGAAATAGTCGATTAGATCCCGCAACAGCCGCATGCCGGTCCTGATGTTGGCCTCCACGGCAAAAATACAATCTTCGCCGTGGATCGCGCCCGGGGCATGCCGGCCGTTACAGGCGGATCTGGGGTTATAGTGCCGCCAAACCAAGGGGGTGACCTGCATCAAACCGCGGGCGCCCTTGGGTGAGCGGGCGTGGGGATTAAACCCGCTTTCCACCTGGATCATGGCTAAAACCAAATGCGGGTTGAGGTCAAAACGTACGGCATATTTATGGACAACCCCCACGACTTCCTGGGAAAGGTTGCTCCGGACTTCTGAAGAACGGAAAAAGCTCCCCAAGACCGTTTCCAGCCGCCGCGCCTCCTGCGTACTGCTGCAATAAAGGATGATTGCGGCCGCGGAAGCAATGGCCAGGAAAAGCAGGTACGCATAGAGGAGTTTTACCCGCGGGCGCAACTGGGAAGCGCAGGCCTGCTCCGGCGGGTTGGGAGAAAAAATATCGATCACCAAAAGCAGCGGGCTAAAGACCAGGAGAAAGAGGGCGGAAAAACCCTTCCGCAGCAAAATTTTTCCCCAAGGGAAGATTTTCTGCCGGAAAGCGGAGAAAATGGCCGGTTTCATTTGTCCACCCCCAACAGGGCCGGCCCCACGCAAGCCCTTTGTCTTCTCGCGCCGCCGGCAACAGGCCGCTTAAAAGCGCCTGTTGCCCCATGACACTCAGGAATTTGTCTCGCGGTGGCGAAGCGCAGCCCCGACAAACCCCTGGAAAAGCGGGTGCGGGCGGTGCGGGCGTGACTTGAACTCCGGATGGAATTGGGTCGCAACAAACCAGGGGTGATCCGGCAACTCGATAATCTCCACCAACCCCCTGTCGTCACAAACCCCGCTGACCATCAAACCGCCCTGTTCCAATCCGCACAAAAGCTCACTGTTGACTTCACAACGGTGCCGGTGGCGCTCTTTAACCGTCTCCTCTTGATAAGCCTCATAGGCTTTGGTTCCTTTGCGGAGCTTCACCGGGTAGAGCCCAAGACGCATGGTCCCGCCCTTCTTGGTTTCCTGCGCTCGTCCGGGCAATAAACTAATCACCGGGTAAGGCCCATCCGGAACGAACTCTGCAAAATTGGCCCCCTGCATTTGGCAGACATTACGGGCGAATTCCACAACCGCGCACTGCATCCCCAAACAGATCCCCAAAAAAGGCAGTTTATTTTCCCTGGCGTAACGGATGGCGGCGATTTTCCCTTCAATCCCGCGGTTGCCGAAACCGCTCGGCACCAGAATCCCGTCGACTCCCTGGAGGATTCCGGCGGCCGCCTGGTCGTTCTTCTCCAGGCTCTCCGCGTCCACCCAGCGCAGGTTAATCCCGGCGCGGTGGGCCACTCCCGCGTGTCTTAACGCCTCCACCACGCTGATATAGGCATCCGGGAGGGAAACATACTTGCCGACCAGGGCGATGGTCACTGTCTCTTCCGGGTTTTTGATCCGCTCCACAAACTCCCGCCATTCGGTGAGGTCTCTTTGGCCGTACTGTAAACCCAGACGGGAGAGGAGGAACTCATCGAGGCCGGCCGCTTCCAGGCAAAGCGGCACCTCGTAAATGGTATCCACATCCTGATTGGGGATGACCGCATCCGGATGGATATCACAGAACAGGGCGATCTTCTCTTTTAAGTCATCGGGGATCACCTGCTGGGAACGGCAGACGATCACATCGGGCTGGATACCGATGCTCCGCAGTTCTTTTACACTATGTTGGGTGGGTTTGGTCTTAAGCTCCGCCGCGGCGGAGAGGAAGGGAAGGAGCGTGACATGGATATACATTACCTCGTCGCGGCCGATATCCGTCTTAAACTGCCTGATTGCCTCGAGAAAAGGCAGGCTCTCAATATCACCCACCGTCCCCCCGACTTCGGCAATGACCACATCGGCCCCGGAGATCTCGGCTACTTTGATAATCCGGTCTTTAATCTCATTGGTAATATGCGGGATAACCTGGACGGTGGCGCCTAAATACTCGCCCTGTCTCTCTTTATTGATAACCGCCCAGTAAATCTTTCCCGTGGTGATACTGTTGTCTCCCGTCAAGTTTTCATCGATAAAGCGCTCATAATGCCCAAGGTCCAGATCGGTCTCCGCCCCGTCGTCGGTGACAAAGACCTCCCCATGCTGGTAAGGGCTCATCGTACCGGGGTCCACATTAATATAGGGATCCAGCTTTAAAATGGAGATTTTTATCCCCCGGCTCTTTAAGAGCCGCCCAATGGAAGCGGCGGTGATTCCTTTCCCCAGGGATGACACGACTCCGCCGGTGATAAAGATATACTTGGCCACAAGAGTCCCTCCCGCATCAAAATGTAAATACTATCCCTATTCCGTCTTTACTGTACTCTTTGCATCGTATTTCTCCAATAAACCGAGGAAAAACCGCATGGTAAAAAACTGCAAAAACCCGCCGTACAACATAACCAGCAGGGGAAGGAGGAACGAGCAGAAAAGACCGAGCAGGACAAGGATGAGCAAGGCAAGGAAAGTCTGGGGTCCGTTGGCAAAGGCCAAGAGAAAAGCCTTTTTAAAGACTTTTTTTACGGTGTTTTCCTGGAGCACAATGAGGGGCCGGAGATAAAACCCGGCCAGGATCAGGAAGATCAATAGATACAGGTTGAGCATGCCCACAATTTTCGTGAATAATGGCGCCAGGAGATAAAAGCAGATCACGATATTCATTAATAAAAGGGAAAACGCGATCCCATAGAGGAGATAAACCCCCACTGTCTGCCGGTAATTCCCGCGCAGGTCTTTCCAAAAACCCCTCAGGTTGCCAATGCCGTCAAGACTCTTATAGGCCTGGGCAAGGAGGGCGGAGTTGACCGGGGCGATGATCAGGGCGGAATAAAGAATAATAATAGCGAT
>JAAYGG010000154.1 GCA_012727895.1 Bacillota bacterium | reverse complement strand
CCTGATACAAAAGACGGCGGCCCGGACGGGTATCATCCCGCCCGCCCGATCCGGGGGTTCAGCCAAAACCATGTCAGCGGCACCGGCGGCGGGGGCAAATACGGGCATATCCTGATCTCACCCCAGATCGGGCTGGCCATTGATAAAGAGGGCCACGACTCGGAAAAAGCCGGGGAAATTGCGATGGCCCATTATTATTCGGTCCGGCTGACCCGCTATGATATCCGGGTGGAACTGACCCCCACGGAGCATGCAGCCATCTACCGGTTGACTTTTCCCCAATCCGAAGAGGCCCATATCCTCTTTGACCTGGGGCATAACATCCCCGGCGACATCGCCGGTTCCTGGACCGGCGGGTACCTGGAAGCCGGGGAGGTTAAAATCGATAGTGAAAATAACAGGATCACCGGCTGGGGGCAGTATTACGGCGGCTGGCAAGCCGAAGCCTACAGGGTTTACTTTGTCGCCGAGATCAGCAAGGCCAGCAGTGCCCACGGCGTCTGGAAGGACGGGAAGATCCAGGCGGGAGAAAAAACGGTCGCAGTTGCCGCCCCCAAAGAGCGGATCGGCGCCTATTTCCAATACTCGACCAGGGAGGAAGAAGTGGTCCACCTGAAAATCGCCGTCTCCTTCCGCAGTATTGAACAGGCGGAAAAGCATTTGCGGGAGGAGATCCCCGGCTGGGACTTTGCCACGGTGGCTGCCGCCGCCCGTGCCAAATGGAACGAGTACTTAAGCACGATCCTGATCGACGACCCCACAGCCACCAGGGAGCAACTGACGATCTTCTATACAGCCCTCTACCATACGGCAATAATGCCCCGCGACCGCACAGGGGACTGCCCGTGGGAAGATTATGCCGGGCCCTACTGGGACGACCATTACGCCATCTGGGACACTTTCCGGACCCTCTTCCCCTTGTATGCTCTGGTGAAACCGAGCATTGTCCGGGATAATATCAACTCTTTCATCACCCGGTTTCACCGGAACGGCAAGGTGATGGATGCCTTTATCGCCGGCCGTGACGGCGGTTCCCCCCAGGGCGGCGATGCGGTGGATACGGTGATTGCCGATGCTTACCTGAAAGGGATCACCGGCGTGGACTGGTATGAAGCCTACGCCATCCTGAAGGATGCGGCGGAAAACAAAAGACTGCCCGCCTACCGCGAGCACGACCGGGGCTGGATCCCCGACGACCTGGTGGAAGGCTGGCCGCCGGCCAGCGTCTCAAAAACCCTGGAATTTGCCTATAACGACTTTACCACCGCCCTGGTCGCCAGGGGCCTGGGTTTTATGGAGGATTACGAAAGGTACCTGAGAAGAAGCAGGCAATGGGAGAATTTGTGGAGCAGCCGGACGAAAAGCAACCAGCCGGGAAGCCGCAGCTTTTCCGGGTTCATCCGGCCGCGGCGGTCCAACATGGCCTGGGTCTCCTATGACCCGGACAAATGGTATACCTGGGACGGGCCGTTCTTTTATGAGGGTTCGGCCTGGACCTATTCCTATTACGTCCCCCATGACGTCCACCGGCTGATCCAACTGATGGGAGGCCCGGAGAAATTCGTGGCCAGAACGAAATATGCCTTTGAGAACAACCTGATTGACCTGGGTAATGAACCTTCCTTCCTGGTGGCCAGGTTGTTCAATTACGCCCTCCGGCCCGACCTCACCTCTTATTACGTGAGAAAATCCATGGCCCACTGGACGCTGGACGGTTATCCCGGCAACGAAGACAGCGGCGCCATGTCCTCCTGGTATATCTTTTCCGCCCTCGGGTTTTTTCCCGTGGCCGGCCAGGATCTCTACCTGATCAACGGCCCGCTCTTTAAGAAATGCACCATCCAGTTGGAAAACGGCAAGAAACTGGTGGTGGAAGGGATTAACGCCTCTGAGGAAAACATATACGTTGCCGCGCTTACCATCAACGGCGAGGAATACGATAAAAATTGGCTCCGGCATAGCGAAATAAAAGACGGGGGCCGGCTGGTTTTTCAGATGGCCGCCGAGCCGACGGATTGGGGCAAAACCGTCCCGGTCCCGGCCTCTTTCCCCGCCCCGTCAATCCGGTAGAATTCAATGTTGTTATCCCGGAAGTTGGAGACCACAAGGTAACGGCCGGAAGGGTGCACAGCCAGGGCCGTCGGCTGGTTGCCGAGGACCCGGCGGTCCACCACCTTACGGGTGGCGGTCTCAATGACATGAAGCTCCCCGGAACGCGGGCTCCGGGCAAGGTAAGTTTCGGGGGCATTTGGCCCCCGGCAGGAGACAAAGAGGTAGCGACCGTCCGGGGAGAGCGCGATGGTGTTGGGGTTCCGGTCTACCGGGATTTCCGTCTCAATCTTCCCGGCTTTCAGGTTATATATGTAAACACGGGCCCGCCGCATATCCGAAGCAAAAAGCAGGTCCGGATCCTGACCGGCCACCACGTGACGGAGAGCTCCGAGCCGGGGGGAAGCGATACTCTCCACCAGTTCCCAACTGCCGGTATCGATCCGGTGCAAATCGCCGGTGGAATAGTTGGTCACAAAGAGCGACCCGCCGGCAAAGGCCAACCCCCGGGGGATGCCGGGGATCTTTACCTTGGCAACGAGTTTCTTTTCCGGGTAGGAAAAGACGGAGACATCCTCGGAGATCCAATTGGAAACGGCAAAAAGATCGCCGGCCGGCGAGAAGACAATCACCTTTGACCAGGTACCACCGGTGGTCAAATGCTCCGTCATCTCCAGGCGGTTTGACCCCGACAAGGGGATAAAATGGACCGTGCCCGTCTCCATCTTGCTGGCGGCCACATGGTCGCCAGCGGGCGAAACCCCGATCTCCACAAACCCACTCTTGCGGAAGCGCGGCTCCGCCGGTACGATCCGGCCGATCTTCTCCAGGGTCTCACCGTCAATAACCTCCACCGCCGCCTCGCCCAAGAGGGCGATAAAGAGATAGCGGCCGTCATTGGAAAAGGCCATCCCCTTCGGCTGAATCCCCACTTCCACAGTTTTGATCTGGGTAAGCAGGGAACCCGCCGGATCGGTCTTAAAATGCAAACGGGTGTCTTTATCCAAAAAGAAGGTAATGGTTTT
>JAAYGG010000153.1 GCA_012727895.1 Bacillota bacterium | reverse complement strand
GGAGCCGTGCTCATGGAGATTGACGACAAGTGGGTAGCCGGCAAAAAGTATCTTGATATGAGCGAATACCTCCAATGGCAACAAGAGCAAAAACAAATCAATGATCAAAGCAATATTGCGTATATCAGATAAGCTTATTGATAACTGAGGAATTTACACACTAATCTGGACTTGATCAGCTGGTGTTTTTTTAGACGATAATATAAATAGATTCCACATCATGACTTACTTGGAGGTCTGGCATATGAAAAAACACCACGTACGTCACGAGATATTGCATGAACATGAGTTGTGGGCAAATAAGGTAGGTACGGTTATCACCGGTGTTTTTGGCTTCACTGCTGTTCCTGTTTTTTTGGCCATACCAAACGTCCTTATATTTTGGCGAATTATGCTCTCGATTATTGGCGTTCTTTTGGCCACTGGGTTGATTGCAGTTTCCAGAAATAAAAAAACAGCCGGTTTGACCAAGTATATTTTAACCGTTGTTTTGGTTTCGTTCGGTTTTCTTATGACCATTACCATGGGCGAGGGTAACCGTTGCATTCCCTTTTATTTCTTTTCGCTCCCGGCTTTTTGCTTAATTTATCTAAATCCCAGGCTTATCCTTATAGTGATAGCCGAGACAATTTTTGCTCATGTGATCATGATGACCTATTTCCCGGAAGAGATTTTTGCCCTGCACCAACCGGCAATGTACATATACGCCACTTTTATCTATCTCCTTTATTGCCTGGCTGTTTATACTATTGCTGTTAAGGCCTTATCGTTACTGGGCATATTGGGCAAAAGAGAAGAAGAACAGACCAGGCTGAACCGGCACTTAACCGACATCCAGCAAAGAATTGCGGTAGCCTCTACGCAACTGCGAAAGACAAGTGTGGCATTAAGCCAACAGGCCGGGGAAATGCTGGCCAGTTCACAGGAGACAGCCGCAGGAATGGAGGAAATGGCCCGCATGGTGGATGTGGAAACCAGTGAAGTAACCAAAGTCTCCCAAAGTGTAAGCGAGATAAATGAGATCGCCGAAGAGATTAGAAAAAAAACCATGGAATTGGCGGATGCATTTGACAAGACCCACGGCCTTTCTATGCAGGGAGCTGAGTTGATATATTCTACAATTGACGGGATACAAAAAACCGGCGTTCACATGGCTGAGGTTGTTGACGCCACCCGGCGTTTGAAGGAGAGTTCCTTAAAAATCAGTAGCATACTGAAGATCATGAATGAAATTGCTGAAAAAACCACGTTGCTTTCGGTAAACGCCAATATCGAAGCGGCCAGAGCCGGTAGTACCGGGCAGGGATTTGCCGTTGTTGCCATGGAAATTAAAAAGTTGGCGGAACAATCGGCGCAGGGAACTGAAGAAATCAAAAGCATAATCGGGGACACCCTGCTTGACGTCGACAAAGTAATGACGGCCATCGAATCCAGCCTGGCCACTGTAGAAGAAGGTTCCCGGGAGTCATATGCCGTTTCCGGCAGTATAGAAAAGATCATGGAGAATATAAGTAAAAATTCGGAACAAATCAGAACAATCCATCAAGCCCTGGAAAAACTGGTGGCCATGAATAACAACATTATGGATGCCACAAACAGCCTGGCCGGGATCGCTGAAGAAACCTCTGCCGGCACTGAAGAAATATCAGCCACAACCCAACAACAAGCCATTGCTATTGACCATATTGTAGAGCAAATTAAGGAACTGGAGCAGATGGCCTCCGCTCTTGATCTCTTGGTTAGCAAGGCTTCATAGGCGCCAACGCCTTCTTATAGCTAGGATAAGGGAAAAAAGTAAAGGGGTTGACAGTGTTGAAAATATTGGCAATTGAAAGAGAAATACCTAATATCTCCAGTGACGAAGCGCGCGTACGCGCTTATGAACCGCATTTGCAGGCGGAGGCTTTTAGGGTTTGGGAACTTTATAAATCAGGAATATTTCGTGAGATATATTTTGATAAACACAAGCATACAGCAGTAATTATTCTGGAATGTAAAGATATTGAAGAGGCCGAAGACCATCTGAAAACATTGCCTCTGGTTAAAGAAGGGTTGATCGATTTTCAAATCATTGCTTTGGAACCTTATCCGGGTTTTTCAAGATTGTTTGCAAAAGATTGAGAAGGATATAGATGCGGATGGAAAAGACCTTCTCTTTTTAGCCATAGAGAGGTCTTTCTTTTCTTCCTTCTCTTTGCGCACGCGCGCACTCAACCAGATTTTTTCCGGATAGAAGCTCTCCAATTCAGTGGGTTGGTAAAGCTTTTATAGGAGCGAGTCAATTTTGCCACGGCCAATGGGTCAAGACCGGTTTGCCATAGTTGTTTACGGAAGATCTTCACTGCTCTCCTCCTTTGGATGCAGCCCGCAAGGAAAGTAAAACCGATCTTCCCTATTAACCGGGGGATACCAAAGACAAATCCGCTTATGGATTTTAACATGGGAAACCTCTACGAACCTGTATAATCAGGAGTCTTTTTCTTTTGTCTCGAAGTTGCCTTGGAATTTTGCCACATCTCTAATTGTATTCAGATAGTCGTGGGTCATCTTCATGGCGTCCTCTTGACTAATCCCGTATTCCAGCAACTTTTTGTAGAAGGCACCGACGGCCGCTCCCATGTTATTGGCTGCTTCGACCGAATAAAAGGTGGCCATAATCTCCCTAATCAGGTGCGGGACTTTTGAAGCCAACTCATCCATTAACTCGCCAATTTCTTTAACAGGGATTTCACTCATAAGCAAACACCCTCCTTTGCCATGGTTGATAAACAGCCCAAGCTATTTGAGGCATTGTCCCTCGTAAAACCTGGTGAATGACCCGCTCGGCAATGACCTTTTTGGGGTTTTGCACGACAACGATGATTTTTTCCTGAACCCGTTCCCTTACCCCGGCAGGGGCCACAGTTTTTAACGGCGCGAACCGGCGCAGGAGGGCTAATTCAAAAGAAAGTACTTGAAGAAAATCGTCATTTTCCATAATCAGTCGAAATACTTCGAGTTTTTCCTCGATGGTCAACCGCTGTTGCAGGTAGGCCAAGGCCAGTTCGTGCATTTCCTGGCGGGTCATACACTCTCCTCCTTTAGCTTGTGCTGTAAGACGGATCGAGCGGCATGAGCTTTGCTTTTTACCGTTCCCACCGGAATCCCCAAAATCTCCGCTAATTCACTACAAGTCAGTTCCTCGACGTACAGACCGTAAAGAATGGTACGGGCGGTATCATCCAGATGACTCAGGAGCTGGCGGATGAAGAGGTGATCGGGCCCGGGATCAGCCTCCAGCCCTTCGGCAAGCTCCACTTCGACCAGGCGCTTTTTCCGCAGATGGTCTACGAGTTTATTGCGGGCGATGGCGAGAATCCATGCTTTAGGCGAGTTTACTTCCGCGATCTTATGGAGATTCTGGTAGACGGCCAGGAAGGTCTCTTGGAGTACATCTTCTACCAAGTGCTCATCCTCCAGTTTGAATTTGAGAAAGCGGTAGACCGTATCCACATACCTGGTATAGATCTCCTCAAAACTCATCCCCTCAACCCTTTCACTTATATAGTCGCGGTTTTTGCGGGTTTGGTTCAATCTTTTTATGATACGCGCGCGGTGTTTTGCCGGGGATTTAGAAACCCGGCGCTTCCCAGAGGTTCTCATATTATGTTATAATTATATCTAAAAGCAAAATAAGGGAAAACTGCCCAAGGAAGGCCGGACCGAAAGGGGGTGCGCGCATACCGCGTTACCGGATGAAGGCAAAAAAATTATATGCCAGGTTGGACAGGGATTTTGGGGTTGACAACTTAAGAGATGACTGGAGCTTTATGCGGTTCAACAATTATATAACCCCCAGTTTTAAAAGGCGCTACATGGGGGTCATGCTGGGTAACACCGGCAAAATAGAGAAAGTCTATACCGCGGTCTTTCCGGACCTGGATATCCTCGATAAATTGCTTGCTACCAAAGAGAGGGAGATATTATTATTCACCCACCATGCAATGGGTTACGACCCGACAATCAGTGGCTTGCCGTTTTATGATATACCCGAAGAGTACCTGCAAAAATTGAAGAAACAACGGATTTCCCTATATACGCTTCATAATCCCCTGGATAAAAATGGTGAATTCTCAACCTCCGTTAACCTGGCAAAGAATCTCGGGCTGGAGCTCACCGGCGAGTTTTGCGAATATGACGGGATGAAAGTGGGCATTCTGGGCAAGACTGAACTGAAATCCATACTTGAACTGGTGGAAAGAGTCAAGTCAACCGTCGGCCATGAAGTGAGGTTACTGGCCAATGGCGACCACGAGATTCATGAAGGGCGGGTGGCGGTTGCCGCCGGCGGGGGAAACCTCGGGTTTGTAGTGAAAGAAATAGCCGATCTGGGAATCAACACATATATCACCGGTTGCACCAGGGAGGTGCCGGGGTTTGAACCGGTGGATGAATTCCATAGAGTTATCAGCGAAAACAAGATTAATGTGATTGGCGCAACCCATTACTCCACCGAGAAATTTGCCTGTATCGCGATGACCGGATACTTCCGGCAAATTGGGATTCCCTCTGCTTTTCTTGAGGGTAGATACCATTTCGAAGATTTATAAAGAGTTTCATCACCGCCGGGTATTTGCCTTGTGGAGCGTGTAAGCCGCCAAAATAAACGGGAGATAACAAATCAGCCGCCCTGCTTGTCCGGGGCGGCTGATTGTTTTTTTTCAGTACCCGATCATACTGTCGTCCAAACCGGTGTAGGTGCCGGTTTCGTCGTTGATCGCCATGATCTCGACAAAGGTGACCTCGTTTTTTCCCAGGGAGAGGTGGAGATGGAGGTTCCCATCGTCAGCTTGCAGCCGCTCGCTGGAGAAATGGGGGCGGGCGGCCTGTCTCAAGGTTTCAACCATGCCTTTACTGGGAAATCTGGGCCGGCCCATCTGCATCCAGGTTTTCAGCGGGTTCCCGTAATCTTCGTTGATTGTTTGCTTTTTAATAAAAGCCTCCTCCTTGGGGAAGGGGATCAGGATTTCCAGGTCTCTCGGGAGAACAGAGGGCTCGGCTGTGGCTGCTGTCGGCCCGAAATAAACAGGGTTCCAGGCGGCCAGGGCGATACTCCCATCCTTTCTCCTGGTGACCAGGAGGTTTTTGTCGCGGTAGAGTCGCTCCTCGCCCATCCTGGCAAAGAAAGAGAACAGGTGGAAAGTGGGTTTGGGGATATTGTTCAGGGCCACCAGGCCGAAGCCACCGTGGAACAAAGACCGCGGCAGATCATTTTCTTCAAAGACATCACTGAAAGTCCAATAGGACAAGGTGTCCACGTAATCCGGTGCCTCGCTGAGGATCCGCCCCAGGTAGGCGGCGTTGAAAACCGTGTCGTGAATGGGGTTCCGCGGGCTCCATGAGGTGTTGAATTCAGTGATATGGAATGGGAGATCCGGGAAAGGCGAGTTCGCAATTAACTCCCGGACTGTCTTGAGCTCATCAAGCATATGGTCGGTTTCATAGATATCCTGGTAAAGCAGGTGCGGGAAGTACTTAACCGGCCGGGAAGAGGTATAGGCGTGCCTGGTGACAAAGTCCACTGGCACCTGCTCTTTGTGGCAAAAATCCAGAAACGCCGTGAGCCAATGGTCCGCCCCGCCGCAGATGGCAGGGCCGCCGACCTTCAACCCGCTGTCCACCTCTTTAATGGCATGGGCCGTCACCTTATAGAGCTTGAAATACTCGGCCATATCCGCATCTTTCCAGAAACCTGGCAAATTCGGCTCGTTCCAGACCTCAAAAGGCCACTGCCGCACTTCTTCCAACCCGTAACGGGCGATGAAATGCTTGACCACAGCCTTGATCAATTTCTCCCATTCGCCGTAATCCCTGGGCGGGGTGACATTTGCCCGCCAATAGAAGAGGGTTTGGTCGCCGGAGGCCAGTTTTTCCGGCATGAACCCCAGTTCGACAAAGGGCCGGATCTTTAATTCAAGAAAAGAATCGAAGATCCGGTCGACATATGTAAAATTGTAAAAGGGCCTTACTTCCTCCTCCACCTTGTCTTCCCGGTAGATACCGACATCATCGGAGAGGAGCCCGTGCCCGCGGATATAAGAGAAGCCGATCTCCTCCTGGACAAACTCCAGGGCGTCCAGGTATTCTTTTTGCAACGCCAACCCGATTCTCCCGGTGCCAACGCACTGCTTCCAAGCGGCTTTATAGACCTTTCCCTTTGCCGTGGCGGGGATACGGATCGTTTCCATAATTCCTTCTCCTTTCGTAGGGCAGGTTCAAACGGCCCGCGGGGAATATTTTATGGTGGGCATTTGCCCGCTGTTTATATGGCTTTTTGTCATTATACAAGCTGTCAAGGGAAGTGTCAACCCGTGCTGTGGTATAATGTTAGCGGAGATAAGGTTAGATCGAGGTGGTAACCAATGAACGTCCTGATCCTTGGCAGCGGCCGGGTGGGCACGGCCTTCGGCTACCTTCTGAAAGAAAGGGGTTACCGGATCCTGGGGGTATATAACCGCCACCGTGAAACGGGTTTACGGGCCCTGGAAAGGATCGGAGAAGGCACTGTTTACGACAGGGAATCCCTGCCGGCAGCGGTCCCTGTAGCGGATCTGATCATTATTACCACCCCGGACAGGGCGATCAAGGAAACAGCCGCCCTTGCCGGCGGCTGCAGCCCGCGTAATGATGCCTATCTTATGCACATGAGCGGTCTCCTTGATTCGGAGATCCTGAAAATCTCCGGCTGGGAGGGGGGAGTTTTCTCCTTCCATCCTTTGCAGGCAATTGCCGGTTTTACCGAAGGGGTTAGGTTGTTGCCGGAGGCCCTTTTTACTGTTGAAGGCGATGAAAAGGGCGAGAAATTTGCCGGGGAGCTGGCCCGGTCTTTGGGCCTGAAGTACCTGGTGATTAAGAAAGAGTATAAGCCCCTTTACCATGCGGCGGCGGTTGTTGCCTCCAACTACCTGGTGACCCTTGTTGACAGCAGCTTCCGGTTGCTAAAGAAGGCCGGGATGGACCGGGAAGAGGTGAAAAAAGGCCTTCTCCAACTGGTAAAGGGGACTTTACAAAACCTTGATCAGATGACCCCGGCCGGGGCTCTGACCGGGCCAATCGCCCGGGGGGATCTGGAGACCATCGACAGGCACCGGCAGGCCCTGGCGGATTATGCCCCTGAAATTGGGGAACTTTACCGGCTCTTGGGCTGGTATACGGCGGAAATGATAGGTAACGAAGAGATAAAGCGGTACTT
>JAAYGG010000152.1 GCA_012727895.1 Bacillota bacterium | reverse complement strand
TTGACCGGGACCAGTTTCAGCTGACAGGGCCATTGCCGAAGCTCCGATTCGGATCTGGTATTTACCTGCCGCGGGTAAGACGCCGGTGCATTTTCCCTGGCAAGAGAGCGAGCCTGGGAGCCGGGGCAACCGCAGGGCAGGGGAGAGGCTGCGGGAGATTCTTTCTCCTCCGTCTCTGCCATCCGCTTTTTTACCGCCGCCTCGTCAAAGGGGGCCGCTTCCCGTTCCTCAATGGTGATCGCACCGGTGGGGCATGCCGGGAGGCAGTCCCCCAGCCCGTCGCAGTAAATATCTGAGACCAGCTTCGCTTTGCCGTCCACCAACTGGAGTGCCCCTTCGTGACAGGCATTGACGCAAAGGCCGCAACCATTGCATTTGGCTTCATCAATATGAACGATCTTCCGTTTCATTATTTTCACCTCTTTTTACAGGAGAATTTCTTGCCCTGTTGGTTTCATTGTAATATAATGAGAGATAAAAATCGGTAGCCGTGGTTACGGAATGACGAAGTGATCATAATAATTTCCATAACGACTTTTGAGAAAAAATGTCGTAAAGGACGATGAAGAAGATGAAGATTGGTCTTGTGGGTTTGCCCGGTTCCGGGAAGACCACCCTCTTTAAATTGCTTACGGGGATAAGTGATGATCTTCCCCTCTCCGGAATGGAGGCGACAACCGGAACAGCCCGGGTTCCGGACGAACGCATAGACTACCTCTCTAAACTGTATAAACCAAGGAAAACCACGTACGCCCAGATTGACCTCGTCGACCTGCCCGGGCTGAATTTCAGCGAGGAACAGAAAAAAGGGAAAAACCCGTTTTTGGCGGCTGTGCGGAATGTGGACGCCCTGGTGGCGGTGGTTCAGGTTTTTGCAGAGGAAGCGCCGCACGTCCTGGGAGCGGTTAACCCATGGCGCGACTTGGAAATGATCCACACCGAACTGGTCTTTGCCGATTGGGAGGTCATTGAGAAGCGGCTTGAGCGGCTGGGGACCAAGAAGAAGAAAGAAAACGAGACCGAATTAAAGCTGTTGCAGCGGTGCCGGGAAGCGCTGGAAGCGGAGAACCGTTTAACCAGCCTTTCCTTTACCGGAGAAGAAACTGAATTGTTGCGGGGTTTTCAATTCCTGACGCTTAAACCGCTGCTGATAGTAATCAACCTGGACGCGGAAGGCTTTAAAACCGGTTTCCCCGGTAGAGAAGAGTTCCTTGCCGGGCTGCAGGAGAAGGGATTGCCCTTCCTGGAGGTTTCAGCCCGGATTGAGCAGGAAATCGCCGAGTTATCCGCAGACGACCGGGAGTTATTCATGGAGGACCTGGGAATAACCGAACCGGGCATTGACCGGCTGGCGCGGACTGTCTACCGTCATTTGCATTTGCTCTCCTTTTTTACGGTGGGCGAGGACGAGGTCAAAGCCTGGACCATTAAGGAAGGAACAACCGCAAAAAAGGCGGCCGGCAAGATCCACTCCGATATTGAAAGAGGTTTTATCCGGGCGGAGGTTGCCGCCTATCACGATCTGGTTACCCACGGGAATATGGCCAAGTTGAAAGAGAAAAGACTCTTTCGTTTGGAGGGCAAGGATTACCTGGTAAAGGACGGGGATATTATTAGTTTCCGCTTTAATGTCTAAACTTTCGCCGGTTTGCTGCCAGGAATGATTATACTATAATAGAAGAGGGCATAAGCTGTTTTGCCTGGCTCACATGGCAGAGAGGCAGAAGCGGACGCCGAAAGGATTAATCTTTAAAGCAATTCTATAAGGAGTCCACGATGAGCATTCGTACCCGCAAGATAATAAGGTTGATTCTCAAATCCATGGCATTACTGTTGGTTGTTTGTGCGTTAGTGTATATTGCGCAAAAATACGGAGCTGCTATCACCAGGCTGGTTCAAGATCCCGGCCAACTGAAAGGGTTCTTGACTTTCTATGGTACGGTAAGCATTGCGGTTTTTATCGGCCTGCAGGTTTTGCAGGTGGTAATTGCTACGATACCGGGGGAACTGGTGCAAGTTGCCGGCGGTTATGTCTATGGGGCAATCATGGGAACCCTCTATTCAATCATCGGCATTACGCTGGGCTCAATTATTGCTTTTTCGATCGCAAGGATTTTTGGGTTTTCCCTTTTAAGCGAATTTATACCCAAGAAAAGCATTGAAAAGTACAGGTTTCTTATGAACAGCCCCAAATCGGTAAGAATCATCTTGCTGCTTTTTTTAGTCCCGGGAATGCCTAAAGATATTTTCAACTATATTGCCGGATTAACCCCTGTCAACTCCCTATTGTTTTTTGTCCTTTCCAGCACGGCCAGAATTCCCGCCCTGCTTGTTTCCAGTTTTATAGGAGCAAATCTCCGGCAGGGCAATTATTTGCTGGCCGTGATTCTTTCGTTGCTTGCGTGTTTGTTCTTCGTTATCAGTATTCTTCATAAAGACCGCATAGTTAAGTATTTGCAGAAGTAAGAAAACGCCTAGCGCGCGCTAAGACTGCCGGAATACCACCTAATACTGCCGGAATCCCGGCGAAACCAAGACAAGAAAAAAACACAAAAGATGGTTCTTTAAAAGGAGAATTATCCGAGGATCGCGAAGATAAAATCTATTATACGGGTAGAAGGTGGTGAGAAGGATGAATGAAGAGGAAAAATACAGAAAGGCAAAAGAGCGGGTCGAACAGTTAAAAGGCTTTTATATCCACCTGTTTTTTTACATAATAATCAACGCTGCTTTATTCTTGATTAATCTAATTTTTGCCCGCAATCACTGGTGGTTTTATTGGCCCCTCCTGGGATGGGGGATTGGCATCGCCTCCCATGCACTGGCCGTTTTTGGTCTTGCCGGCTTCCTGGGCAAGGAATGGGAGGAAAGGCAGATCAAAAAGATAATGGAGAAGATGGAATAAGCGTTATTAGTTGTGGCGATTAATAGTGGCGATTAATCACGGTGATAAATCGCGGCAATACATCGCGGCAATTTATCAGGACAATACATAGCGGCGATTACGTGCGATTCATCGCGATTAAGCGCATATACCGGCCGGGCAGGCTGGTTTTTTTCCTTATTAAGAGGCTTTGATCTCAATTATACTGGCCAATACTCAACAAAAACCCAACAAAGCAGCATAGATTTTTTGTTTAGAATTTGTTGAGAATTGTATTTTATAATATAATTAATCGTTGCTTATGTCCAAACATAATCTTAGTGAGGAGGGATTTTTCGTGTATAAGAGAAGGTTGCTGTTGGTACTGTCTTTACTGGTAGGGCTCTTGTTGTTCAGCTCGGTTTCCGGTCAGGAAAACCTGTATAGAGTAGCGGTGTTGCCTTTTGACGACGGTTCCATCGATGATCATTGGTGGGGGGATTACGATATCGGGAGCGGGGTGGCTGACGTACTGGTTACTTCCATGCTCAATCTTGAACCGAAAAAGTTCCGTCTTATTGAACGGGACCAGATCAATAGGGTACTGGAAGAACAGGACTTCGGCGCCACGGACAGGGTTAATGCCAGATCTGCCGCTGCCATCGGGAAAATTCTTGGCGTTCAGTTTATCGTCATCGGAAAGGTTACGGAGTTTAGTAACAAAACTACCGGCGGTTCCCTTTCACTGGGGGGGAAGGGGCTCGGCCTTAAGACCACAACATCGCGGGTGGTCATGGACGCCAGAATGGTTAGGACCGATACCGCCGAAATCGTCGCCGCTGTCGGTGGAAAAGGGGAAAAGAAACAATCCAATATCAGTATTGAATATGACTGGCATCATTTAGATTTGAACAGTGAAGAATTTCGTGCGACCAATTTGGGGATTGCCCTAAGAGAGGCTGCTGAACAAGTCGCTAAGCAATTTGGGGAGAAGGTTCTCGCTTTTACACCCACCGCTTCGTCGAAGATAACTGGATCTGTGGCGTATGCCAGTGATTCAAGGGTGATTTTGAATATCGGCGCCAATGATGGTGTCAAAGTGGGAATGGTCTTTAACGTCCTGCACATAATCGAGGAAGTCAGGGATCCGGAAACCGATGAGGTTATTGATGAAATAAGCGAGGTTGTTGCTGAGATTAAAGTAACGGAGGTCAAAGAGAAGTCTGCTACCTGCTCCATTCAAAAGAAATTGAGCAAAGAGTTTCCCATTGCCGTTCGTGACAAAGCCGTGCAGAAGTAGGAAGGCATATAATGTAAGGCGGGCAGTTTGCGCACGCAAAAGAAAAGGAGGGTAAGTGTAACCATGGATATTCTGGCTAATTTGAAAAAGAGCCTTGAGCTGTATGGAAAGAATTTTGTCCCGGTTTTTCTCGCCACCTTGATTACAGCTCTTGTCTCGGGAATCACCTTTGGTCTTCTTGCCGGGCCGTTGCTTGGAGGGTTGTTTGTCTTTTTGCGCAAAACCATTGACGGGGAGAAACCAGAATTAGGGGAGATCTTTAGCCGCTTTGACAAATTTCTCCCCACTTTTCTCGTAATCCTAATCACTTTTCTGGTTGGGCTTGTCATCTCAGTTATTGGGGGGATCCCCGTAATCGGTAGGTTGTTCAGTCTGGCCGCTGGTTCTTTAGTCTCACTTATCTCCTTTATGGCCATAGGTTATGTTATCGATAAAGACCTCAGCCCTGTGGACGCCATAAAACGTAGTCTCCAAGCTTTCTTCACCGAACCACTGGCGGTCTGGATCTATAGCTTGGCTATTTTTATCATCGGTGGGATTGGCGCCCTCTTCTTTTTCTTCCCAGTCGTTTTCACCATGCCCTTCGGGGTAATAGGCGCCGTTCTTGCCTATAACGAATTATCTGCGCGGGAACCGGGCGCCCTCAACCTGGAGAAAGTGGATAAAAAAACCCGCCGGACGGTGGTCCTGGTCCTGGTCGGCCTCTTATTGGCCGGGCTTATCTTCAAAGCCGTGGGCTTTTCCGGCGGTTCCCGCAGAGCGGGAAGCGGTTTGACCGGCAAAATTCTCAGCACGGTTACCGGCCGCAAAGTGGATATTGACAAAGACGGCGGTTCCTTCTCTTTTGGCGGGGTTACCATTGGCAATAAAATTCCCAAAGACTTTCCCAAGGATGTGCCTGTCTACGGCGATGCCGAAGTTGTTTCCTTCCTTGGCGGCGCCAAAGACAAGGAGTATAACGCCACCGCCATGCTTTCCACGACAGATTCCAATACCAAAGTCGTGGAGTTTTATGAAAAAAACCTCCGGAGCAAGGGTTGGGAGATTGAAACCTCCTATCTAGGGGAGATGGCCATTATTTCGTTTAAAAAAGCCAGCGGTTGGAATGGTTCTGTGACCATCATCCCCAGTGAAGACGATACCGCAATAAGTCTTACCGTAAAAAGTAGTGAAGACTAGGCCAGGGTTCTCTGCACACATCATAGCTAACCCGTCCCCTGAATCCATGCCCTCCGGGTAGGCTCTTACCCGGAGGGCATGGCAAATTTAAGGGATAGGGTGCGAACAACAAAGTGGGAACGGGACCACCTATTATGTTTGGGTGAAGGCAAAAAATAAATATGGGACGAGCGGTTTCAGCCCGGTAGCCACCGGAAGGCCGATCAAACCCTGGGAACCGAAGATATAAACACCATTGGTTGTTGCGCACATGCGCCTGGCCGTTTAAACAGGGAGGCGGGTATTGTTCCCACAATACCCGCCTCTTCTTAACCTTTCTCACCTTTGATCAGACCGCTTTTCTCTTCCTCACCTTTGATTTGCCCGCTTATTTTTCCTCGTTTTTTACTCTTGCACACCCGTGCGGTTTCTCCTTACCCGTGCGCACCGGTCGCTGATTATCAAGCCAAGCGAATAGTAACCCACCATAGCCAGGGGATAATCCGGAACATAACCCAGTAATATCTGAAAACTGCCGATCCACACGGCAAAAAGAGTCAAAGCATTATATAACCCCTTATGCACGGCAGGGTATTTCAATGTTAATATACCCAGGGTTACGATGGTTGTCGGGCAAGGCATAAGCCCAAAAAATGAGAACAACAAATCTTTCGCTGTAAAAACAAAGCCTTGACCATATATATAGGTAGGATACCAGAAACCAAAGGCTATGAAGGGAGTGATCAACCACCGCCATCTTGGGATATTGGAAAAATCCCAGTCCATTATTTCTCCTGTTG
>JAAYGG010000151.1 GCA_012727895.1 Bacillota bacterium | reverse complement strand
TACCGGATCTGGAAACCGTAAGCCACGTCTGCCCACGCGCCCGGTGCGCGCGGGAAGAAAGGAGCTGCAACCGATGAAAGCAAAGGTTCTCATTCTAAGCTTTGTGGTTATTCTTTGTGCCGGGGCACTACTGGGCCAGGGGGTCCGGTCGGAGGAGGAGATCCCCTCCCTATGGCAGGCCTATGCCGATTATTTCCCCATCGGCGCGGCAGTACGCTACTCAAGTTTAACGAGGCATAAAGATTTGCTGGAGAAACATTTTAACAGCATCACCGCGGAAAATGAGATGAAATTCAGTACCCTGCAGCCGGACGAAGGGATATTTGCCTTTTTCCGGGCTGATGCCATCGTGGAGTTTGCCAAGAAAAACAATATGCTCGTCCGCGGGCATACCCTGGTCTGGCACAGGCAGTACCCGAGCTGGCTTTTCCGGGACGGTGCGGGAAAGGCCTCCGGCGAACTGGTGCTGCAACGGCTGGAGACCCATATCAATACGGTGCTCTCCAGGTACAAAGGGGATGTCTACTGCTGGGACGTGGTGAACGAGGCGGTGAGTGACAGCATGTCGGAGTATCTGCGCAGGGACTCCCCGTGGTACCAGGCGGTGGGGGAGGATTACATCGCCGCGGCCTTCCATATGGCCCACAAGGCGGACCCGGACGCCAAGCTTTTTTATAACGACTATGGCGCCACCAGGGCCGACAAGATGGAGAAGATCTGTGTTCTCCTGGAAGATTTGCTGGCGGCCGGGGTCCCGGTCCACGGCATGGGGATGCAGGGGCATTGGGATATTTTTGGGCCTTCGGTGTCACAGATCGAGACCGCCATCCGGCGTTATGCCGCCTTAGGTTTGGAGGTGCAAATCACCGAACTGGACATCTCCCTCTATCACTGGAACGACAAGCGAAAGGCCATTACCGACCCGGAAGAGTTGGCGGGGCGCCTGGCAAGGCAGGCGAAAAAGTATGAGGAGATCTTCCGGGTCTTCCGGGAGTACCGGGATGTGATCACCGGCGTGACCTTCTGGGGGGTGGCCGACGACCTGACCTGGAAGGACCAGGAGCCGGTGCGGGGGAGAAAAGACTTCCCGCTCCTCTTTGACGCCGAGGGACACCGGCCCAAAGAGGCCTTCTGGCAGGTTGTTAATTATTAACCGGTAGAAGGTAAGGGAATAACGGATGGCGAATCCTTTGGAGAAAGGAGGGTTAATTATGAGAAAACGCTTTTTCTACCTGTTGCTACCGGTGGTTATGATCTGGTGTATCGCCGGCGGCTGCCAACCGGCGGAGACTTCCGCCTCGCTTGATCACGGAGAAGTCCCCGCTTTATACGAAGTCTACCAGGACTACTTTCCCATCGGCGCAGCGGTCAACTCCTGGACCATTAAGAGCCACAAGGAACTCATCGAAAAGCATTTCAACAGCCTGACCGCGGAGAACGAGATGAAATTTGAGTCTATACAGCCGTCGCCGGGGAGATATACATTTGACCGGGCTGATGCCATTGTCGAACTGGCGGAGAAGAACGGGATGTTGGTTCGCGGGCATACGCTGGTCTGGCATAGCCAGACCCCGGCCTGGGTCTTCAGGGATGAGGAAGGCAGGCCGGCCAGCCGCGAGTTACTCCTCAAAAGGATGGAGGAACATATTACCACCGTGGTCTCGAGGTACCGGGGGCGGGTCTACGCCTGGGACGTGGTGAACGAGGCGGTGGCGGACGGGCAGGGAGGCTATTTGCGGACCGATTCGCCGTGGTACCGGATAATCGGCCCCGATTACATCGCCCACGCCTTTATCTTCGCCCACCAGGCCGATCCCGAGGCCAAACTCTTTTATAACGACTACAGCGCGGTGGATCCGGCGAAATCCGGCAAGATCTACCGGCTCCTCAAGGAACTGCTGGAACAGGGGGTACCCGTCCACGGCGTGGGCATCCAGGGCCACTGGGATATTGACTACCCCTCTGCCCGTCAGGTGGAGGCGGCGATCAAGAAATACGCCTCCCTGGGCCTGGAGGTACAAATCACCGAACTGGATATCTCGGTTTATCCCTGGCAGGACCGGCGGCGCCTGCAGTCAAAGCCGGAGAACCGCCTTGAGAAACAGGCCGAACGCTACCGGGAACTCTTCGAGGTTTTCCGGAGAAACAAGGATGTGGTCACCGGGGTCACTTTCTGGGGCGTGGCCGATGACCGGACCTGGAAGGATAACTTCCCGGTGCGGGGGAGAAAAGACTGGCCGCTGGTCTTTGATGAGGAACACCGGCCGAAGGCGGCCTTCTGGAAGATTGTAGATTTCTGAAAGGAGTGGCTGATAAGTTGCAGAAGAGAACCTTCACCAACCCGGTGCTGCCCGGGTTCTACCCCGACCCTTCCATCTGCCGGGTCGGCGATGATTACTACCTTGTTACATCCACCTTTGCCTATTTCCCCGGGGTACCGATCTTCCACAGCCGGGACCTGGTCAACTGGCGCCAGATCGGGAATGTGCTGGACCGGCCTTCCCAGTTGAACCTGGACGGCGCCGACCATTCCGGGGGGATTTATGCCCCGACCATCCGTTACCACCAGGGGCGCTTCTACATGATCACCACCAACGTCACCCATGGCGGGAATTTCCTGGTCACTGCGGAAGACCCGGCCGGCCCCTGGTCGGACCCGTACTGGCTGGAGGATGCGCCGGGGATCGACCCCTCCCTCTTCTTTGACGACGACGGGAAGGTTTACTATACGGGCAACCGGCCCAACCCCGGCGGCATGCGGTACAACGGGGACTGCGAGATCTACCTCCAGGAACT
>JAAYGG010000150.1 GCA_012727895.1 Bacillota bacterium | reverse complement strand
GGGGTAATCCCTATTTGCGCGTCTACCAAGTACGCATACTGCTTACTTTCTTTATGCTGGTGATAGCTCCGTTCATAGGTCAGTTGACCAAAAGGGGTCAATATCGCTTTCTGGTCTCTTCTCCGTACGACCTTCCAGTCTCGTTTGCGCTCATCGCTTTCGTGAATCTTTTCCTCAAGAGTCTCCAAAACCAGTTGCAGCAGGTCACGGCCTAAACTGTCAAGCTCTTTCTTTAATCGAACCTCAAAGGTTAGATAGTCTATCTCGCCTTCGAAAATTTTCGACATTTCGTTCACTACCGAAAGGATTTTCTCTTCTACTAATCGAATTAGATCCATGAGTAACCTCAGCCTCCTTGGGGGGGGTATTCATTCATCGCTGAATGTGAGGTTCCTCTTCTTTTTTCCATAAGTTATTTCCTGCTAAGACCTACAGTAATTTTACACTAACTCAATAACCGCCCATTCTACATTACCCGCTGTTTCAACCGCTGTATGAATCCCCTCCTCCTTACAGGCTTGCAGCAACTTCAAAGATGCTTCCGCCTGAAAAAACGGTTCCCCGCCGGAGAGGGTGACTCCCCCCTGGGAAATCTGATAAAATGGGATGTCCCTGCGGACTATCCGGAGGATATCTTCAATCTCCACCTCGGCGCCGGCCAACTCCAAAGCCCCGGCGTAACAGAGTTCAACGCATTTCCCGCAGGCGGTGCATTTTTCCCGGATGAAAACCCTTTGCCCGTTATCGATCCGGTGGCAACCGTACGGGCAAACCTGTAAACACTTGCCACAGCCGGTGCAGAGGTGTTCGTGATAGAGAACCTCCGGATCCGGCGACTGGGATTCGGGGTTTTGGCACCAAAGGCAACGCATATTGCATCCTTTCAGAAAAACCACGGTTCTTATCCCAGGTCCGTCATGATAAGAAAAGCGCTGAATATCAAAGATGTTAACTGTTGTCATGTATTTATCCCCCGCACCCCGTTTTGAATGACAGGTTACTGACGGGTCAGGTAAGCCTGTTCCTCCTGCAAAATCTTGAGGCTCTGTACAACCCCCAGCCGGTCGGCGCCGGCTTTCACCAGTGCCGCGGCGGTCTGGTAATCACGGATCTTTGACGACGCCTTGATTCGCAACTGATCGCCCACGGTCTCACGGATGAGACGGATGTTTTCCACGGTTGCTCCTACAGGGGTATAACCCGTGCATGTTTTTACAAAATGCGCTCCGGATGATAAAACCAGTTTCGAGGCGAGAACAATCTCTTCTTTTGTTAAATGGCCGGTTTCAATGATCACCTTGACGATACGGCCGGAAGCTGCGGAAAGTACCTCCTTAATCTCTGAACTAACCGCTTCCAGATTGCCTTCCTTGAGTGCGCAGAGGTTAATCACCATATCAATCTCGGTGGCGCCTTGCTCCACCGCTGCTTTGGCCTCAAGGGCCTTGATCCCGGGTGCGTTAAAGCCCAGTGGGAACCCGATGGTCGTACATACTTCAATTTGGGGGGCGGACGCAAGACGTTTTGCGGCATAACTGACCCAGTATGGAGGGACGCAGACCGCGACAAACTTATGTTGGACCGCTTCGTCACAAAGGCGACTTATATCTTTTTCTGTTGCGTACGGTGTCAAGAGGGTGTGCTCAATATATTTCGCTATTTCGCTCATAATCTTATCTCCTTTAGCTGTGGTTTCGTCTGGATGAACTTCTCAATCTCCGTTCTCGTTCCGATCGAAGGCTGCGCGCCCTTGCGCATAGCCGCAACCGCACCGGCGGCATTGGCAAATTTCACTGCTTCAACTAAATCCGCTCCTTCCCCCAGAGTTACCGCCAGCGCCCCGTTGAAGGCATCTCCTGCTGCAGTCTCGTCTACCGCCTCAATTTGATAAGCGGGGACCAGAATATTCTCCCCACCGGCGACGATCAATGCACCCTTGGCGCCCAGAGTTACGCAAAAATTCCCATCCGCTTTTATCTCTCTGAGCCCGGCGGCCAACTCCTCCAGACTTGGCTTTTCGCCTTGTTTATTGATAAGCGCCAACGCTTCGGTATAGTTTGGCGTCAAATAATCGACATTCGCCAATAATTCGCCGGTTAGGGGCCGGTAGGGCGCGGGGTTCAATATGACCTTCTTCCCATATTTCTTTGCCAGTTTTACCGTTTCTGTTATGACCGGCATCGTCATTTCCAATTGTAACAGGATGATATCCGAGGCGCTGATCTGTTGCTCCACGCCTGCCAAGTCCTGCACACTGTAAACCTCGTTGGCCTGAAGGCAAATTATAATCCGGTTCTCGCCGCCGGCCACAAAAATACAGCAACTCGCCGTTTTGGCTTCGGGGTTTTCGATGACATAATCAGTATTGACCCCGCTTGCCTGTAGGGATTCCAAAATAGCCCGGCCCATAAAATCTTGGCCCACCATACCCGCCATATAACAACAAGCTCCCAGTCTTCCAACCTGAACCGCCTGGTTGGCGCCCTTCCCTCCGGTAAACATGCCAAAATCATATCCCCTGACAGTTTCTCCTTGCTCGGGCATGCGGTCGGCAAATGCCACGAAATCATAGATCATACTCCCGACAACAGTAATGACAGGGCCCTTCATCCTCTCCCTCCTTGTCTTCACCAATTATTTCTTCACTTCGTTCCTTCGTCATCGGCAATGATTACTTCAATTTGGCGCCTGTCAAAGAAGGCTTGGTATTCCGCGGGCAAAGGCATGTCCGTAATAACCTTGTTAACCGGGGTAATGTCACTAAAAACCACCAGCCCTTTATTGCCCAAACGGTAATTCGGCAACAAAAGAATACATTCATTGCATTGTTGGATCATCGCCCGCTTGATATTCACCTCAAACCAGTTGGAACTCACCAAACCGCGGCTGATTTCCATCCCGGCCACCGAGAGAAACAGCTTATCCGCATGAACCTGACTGTAAAAACTCTCTGCCACAGGACCGATCAACCCGTTAATCTTGCTGTTAACTGTCCCCCCGCTGAGATGAACAGTAACCTGCGGGGAATAAGTAACAAGTTCGGTGGCAACAGATAAAGAGCTAGTAAGGATGGTGCAATTCTTTAAATGCGACAAATGCCTGGCAACCTCCAGAGCCGTTGTGCCGAAATCAATAATAACGGTCTCTCCTTCACCGATCAGTTGCGCGGCAGCCCTCCCGATCTTCCTTTTCTCTGTCAAATATTGTGAAGCCCGTTCCATGTAAGAAAAGTCGGACATCTCGTAGTAAAAATTATTGGCAATAATACCACCGTGAGTACGGGTTACCTGACCCCGCTGAGAGAGGATGGATAAATCGCGGCGAATGGTGTTGGGCGAGGCCTGGAAAACCTCGGCCAACTCATTCACATTGGCTTTTCTCTTTTCATTTACGTATCTTAATATCTCCTGTCTCCTTTGCTCGGGTAACATCACTCTCATGTCTCCCCCCGGTTCCCAGCACACTTTTTCAAACACTCAACATTTCTGGTTATTTATTATATGTTTTGTTGCTAATTTATAGTTATATTTGATATATTCGTGACCTTTTTTGATAATCCTCTGGTTATTTATGGGTATTTGAAATATTTTTTTTCGTAGCCAGCCTACACCGGTTCACCGCACAAAAAACAGCAGCCGGGATCCCGGCTGCTGTTTGGTCTTTAGCACACTCGGTTGCTGTTTGGGTCTCTCAAACGCGAAGATAAAAACATAAAACTCATCTTTTCCTTGCACACGTTGATAGGCCTCAATGGTACCCTCCTCCGGATCGATGGTTGTTGGTCAGCCGCGGTTTCCGCCAGGAGACCGCATACCGCTTCAGTGTCTCCTCATCCACCACGTAGGAATGATGGGCAAAGAGTTCATCAAAAGTCTGGAGAAACTTCTCAAAATCTTCAGGGGCTGAACTCCGGGTCAAGCGGTAATTCCATTCCACCCCATCGGTCAAGGCTGCCTTCGACAGATTGGAAGAACCGATATAGATCTCCCCGTCATCGTCATGTTCAAAGATATAGGCCTTGGGGTGAAACGACCGGATTGGGTCTTTATAAAACCGGATCTCCGCGGCTTCCCCCAGCCTGCTTTTGAGGTAATTGATGGCCGAAGGTTCGGGCACCGACAGATAGGTCCCGGTGAGGATCTTGATCGGCACGCCCCTCCTGGCAGCCGCCGCCAGTTGGTCCGCGATCAACTTTGCCCCGGATTCCATCAAAAAAGCGACAATGATCCGGATCTCCTTTGCTTTTTCCAAGGACCTCTGGAGATGCGCAAGCAAATGGTCGTTGATGCCGGTGATTGCATTATGCAAGCTTCTCTTTCAACTCCTGATAAGAAGGTTGCCGTCAGACTCATCAACCCAGTTC
>JAAYGG010000031.1 GCA_012727895.1 Bacillota bacterium | reverse complement strand
TGCCCCACCTTTTGGTGGCCGGCGCCACCGGTTCCGGGAAGAGCGTCTGCCTGAACGCCTTGATTATAAGTTTGTTATATAAAGCTACGCCGGCGGAAGTCAAGTTGATTATGGTTGACCCGAAAAGAGTGGAGTTATCGGTTTACGAGGGGATTCCCCACCTCTCCGTGCCGGTGGTCACGGAGGCGGAAAAGGCGGCGGCGGTCCTCAAGGCCGTTGTTGTTGAGATGGAGAAGAGATACCGGCTTTTTGCCGAACGCGGGGTGCGGGATCTGCCCCGGTTTAACCAGGCCTTGAAGAAGGATGAGGCGCCCCTCCCTTATGTGGTGATCGTCATTGACGAGCTGGCGGACCTGATGGCCGTTGCCCCGGTGGATGTGGAGGATGCCATCTGCCGCCTGGCGCAAATGGCCCGGGCCACCGGGATTCACCTGGTGGTGGCCACCCAGCGCCCGTCGGTGGATGTGATTACCGGCCTAATTAAGGCCAACATCCCTTCACGGATTGCCTTTGCCGTCTCTTCACAGGTGGATTCCAGGACGATCCTGGACGGTGTCGGGGCCGAGCAACTCCTGGGACGGGGGGACATGCTCTATTCGCCGGTGGGCGCCCTTAAACCCCAGCGGGTCCAAGGGGCGCTGGTTCTGGATGATGAGATAAAAAGGGTAACCGAGTTCTGGCGGGAGCAGGGGAGCCCCGATTATGTGGAGGCCTTCGTGAAAGCGGAGAAGATTGAACCCGCAGAGAAGGTCCGGGGCGAGGCAGAGGACGAGCTCTTCTGGGAAGCGGTCAAACTCGTGGTTGAGCAGGGACAGGCCTCCGCCTCTACCCTCCAGCGGCGTTTCCGCATCGGCTATACCAGGGCCGCCCGGCTGGTAGATATGATGGAAGAACGGGGGTTTGTCAGCCCCCGTGAAGGAAGTAAACCGCGGGATGTCCTGATCTCCCCGCGGCGCCTGGAAGAATTGTTAAAGGGAAAATGAGTCAAAAACACAATTTATAAAATAATTAATATTTATAAAATAATTAATTTATTGTCATGATCGACAATTTACGCCTGGAGGTTCTCCACCCGCGGGTAGAGCGAGAGCTTCTTCAGGTGGTCTTCGTAATCGGCGGCGGTTAACTCCTCCGGGCGCCGCCCGGAGACCGCGACCACCAGGGCATCCAGGATATTGGTGGCAAAAGAGCGCCCGCCCAGTTCCGGGCTGGCCGTTACCAGCCAGGAAGCGCCCCGTTCGGCCAGGAGCTCCCGGTCAGTCCGGGTCACGGTGTTGGAGATGATCGCCTTGCCGTCGAGTTTTTCCGGTAGATGCCTGCGTATATAATGAAAATCGCCGGTGAGGATCTCCGCTTCTTCAAGGAAACGGGTGGCTTTCTTTGCGCTCTTTTGTTCCTCCTGTTTAGAGCCGGTGGGGTAGAGCATTTTAATGGGCAGCCGGCAGATCAAGGGTAGAAGGGCTTTGCCCACCCGGTCCAGGGTCCGGAGGGAATGGAGGGGAACCGGCAGGCCGAGGGCGAAGATGAGGTCCCCAATCAGGAGCCGGCAGCCGGCGGCCAACAACGATTCGGCCATGGCGTAGCGCTCGACGGCACTAACGATCAACGCTGTCCGGCCCGCCAGTTTTTCGCCGGTTTTGGCCTCAAAGATCCCGGCCAGCTTGCCTTCGATCGCTTGTTTAATTCCGGCGCCGTCGACCACCGGTGTTTTCTTGGCGTGGCTGGCGATGCGCCGTGCTTCGTCCAGTATGTAGCGGCGGCCGCCGGCATACAGGTACATACTGATCCCACCGAGACCGATGGCGTCGACTTTCCCGTCCAGTTCCCGGATGAGGCGGATGGCTTGCTTGACATCACCGTCGGTTCCGATCCGCTCCAGTTCCACCTTTTCACCGGCGGCATCGATAACATATTTATGGTTACGCCGCGAGGATCCTAAACTGACACTGACAATTCTTTTCATTGTCGTCTCCCTTCTTGCATCAGATTTGGATGCAGTGCGGTTTTCCTGATTTCTTGAATCTATATTATAGCACTTTTGTAAGGCGAAGACAAACAGAAAGGGGGAGAGCCAGGTGTTCGACCGTTTACAGTTGGAAGAGGAAGAACTCCGCCGCCTGGCGCCGGGAGCTATGAAGGCCCGCGAGTCCCGGGGCAGAAGGTTCGCTGAGGAAGAATGCGCTTTCCGCACCTGTTTCCAGCGGGACCGGGACCGGATCATCCACTCCAAGGCTTTCCGGCGTTTGAAGCATAAAACCCAGGTCTTCATCGCGCCGGAGGGCGACCATTACCGCACCCGGCTGACCCACACCTTGGAAGTGGCCCAGATTGCCCGGACCATTGCCCGCCTGCTCCGGTTGAACGAGGACCTGACGGAAGCCATCGCCCTCGGCCACGACCTGGGGCATACCCCTTTCGGCCACGCCGGGGAGGAGGTCTTGGACCAGTTGGTCCCCGGGGGCTTCCAGCACGAAGACCAGAGCCTGCGGGTGGTGGATCTTTTGGAACCCTACCACTTGCCCGGGGCCGGCCTCAACCTCACCTGGGAGGTGCGGGACGGGATCAGGAACCATACCGGTTCCGGGCAGCCGTCCACGCGCGAAGGGGAAGTGGTCCACCTGGCCGACCGGATCGCCTATATCAACCATGATATCGACGATGCGATCCGCGCGGGGATCCTGCACCGGAAGGATCTCCCCGCCGATTGCCTGGAAGTCCTGGGCCACAGCCACTCGCAGCGGATCAGCCGGATGATCCTGGACATCGTAAAAACCAGCGGCGACGGGGGGAAGGTGCGCCTCAGCCCGGAAGTGGGGGCCATGGTGGACAAACTCCGCAGTTTTCTCTTTCAACATGTCTATACCAACCCGCGGGCCAAAGCGGAGGAGGCGAAGTTAAAAGATTTTCTCGGCTGGCTCTACCAGTTTTATCTCAAACACCCGGAGGAACTGCCGCCCATGCCCGCAAGGGAGGAAGATCCCCCGGAAAGAAGGGCCGCCGATTATTTGGCCGGGATGACCGATCATTACGCCATCGCCGATTTTAAGAGGCGTTTTGTCCCCCGGGTCTGGATGAACTGAGGGCTAAAAACAGGTAAAAGCCGGGTAAAAGTCAAGATAAAATCCAAGATAAAACCATTATTTGCGGTTTTTGTCGAATATTGCTGCAGTAAAAGGAGAACAAGGGACCAGGGGCGAATATTTTTAATGGTGAAAGAAAAGTGGACCGTTTAAAAGAGGAAGAATTTATTGAAGAAGTAAAGGCCGCAAATGAGATTACTTCCGTCATCGGGGAGTATGTATCTTTGCGGAAAAGGGGCGGGTCTTTTATTGGCCTCTGCCCGTTTCACCAGGAAAAGACGCCTTCTTTTAACGTCCACCCGGAGAAGCAGTTTTTCTATTGTTTTGGCTGCGGGGCCGGGGGCGATGTGATCAATTTTGTTATGCGCATGGAGAATATGACCTTTCCCGAGGCCCTGAACTGGCTGGCGGAGAGGGCCGGGGTTCCCCTACCGGAAAGGGAAACCCCGGCGGAGCAAAGGGCGCAAAAGGAAAGGGAGTGGCTCTTTCGCCTGCATAAACTGGCAGCCCTTTATTACCAGAAGGTTTTGACGGCAACCCCGGCCGGGAAAAAGGCCTGCGCCTACCTGGAGGAGCGGGGGATTTCATCAGCCACTGCTGAGGAGTTTTTACTGGGGTATGCCCCGGATTCCTGGACGGGGTTGGTAGACCTTTTCCAGAAGAAAAACCTTCCCTTGACAGCGGCGGAAAAGTCCGGCCTGATTCTCCGGGGGGAGAAGGGCTATTACGACCGCTTCCGTGACCGGCTGATGTTTCCGATTGGCAATCCCCAAGGGCGGGTGGCGGCCTTCGGCGGCCGGTTGCTGGGGGAAGGGGTCCCCAAGTATTTAAATTCACCGGAAACCCCGCTTTTCAGTAAAGGCCGTTATCTATACGGTCTTTTTCAAGCAAAAGACGCCATCCGGAAAGAAGGGTGGGCGGTGATTGTCGAGGGGTACATGGATCTCCTCCAGGCCCACCAGGCCGGGATTAAAAATGTGGTGGCCGCTTTGGGGACCGCCCTCACCCGGGACCAGGCAAAAGCCCTCAGGCGCTACACGGAACAGGCGATCATCGCCTTTGACGCCGACGCGGCCGGCCAGGCGGCAACCATGCGCGGCCTGGATATTTTGAAGGAAAGCGGCCTTGCGGTGCGGGTGGCAACGTTGCCCCCGGGCGAAGACCCCGATTCGTTACTGCGCAAGGAGGGCCCCGGGGCTTTCCGGCAATTGCTGGAGAAAAGTAAGGACCTTTTCACCTTTAAACTTGATTACCTCCTGGAGCAGGAGAAACCCGGGACCCCGGAGCAAAAGGCGCGGGTGGTGGCGGCGGTCTTGCCGCTCCTGGCTGCAGAGGAAAACATGGTGGTCCGGGATGAATACATCCGGAAGGTCGCGGCCCGGCTGGAGGTCTCCGAGGAAGCCGTCTACACGGAGTGGCGGAGATATGCCAGCGCGCAGAGGAAAAAGAAGCAACCTTTGGATATAAAAAGGAAATCAAGGAATACTAATGATATTACTCACACTGCGGTTTTGCCACCGGCGGCTTCCGGGAAAACGGGGAGAAAGACCCCTCCCCATCCGGAAAGGGAAGTTTTGCGCATATGTTTGCAGGAAAAAAAGAATTTAGAGCGAATAAAAGAAGAGTTGTCCGGGATAGAATGGACAGTTGAGGAATACAAGCTCTTTTTTACCCGCCTTTTAGAGGTTGGTGAAGAGGAAAACTGGCCGCCGCCTGCTTCCTTATTCCCGGCGGAACTCCGGTCCATCTATACCGAACTCCGGGCCGAGAATGAACTGGGGTTACCCCCGGGGGATCTGGAAGGTTGTTGCCGCCGTTTGCGCCAACTCCAGTTGAGCCGGGAGATCCGCCAGATCCAGCAAGAAGTGGCCGCCGCAGCGGAAGACAGCCCGGAACTCCAGGAAAAGCTGGCGCTCTTAAATGAACTGCACCGGCGAATGCGGGAGGAATTCCCTTCATTTTCAGGGTTGAGATAAAGAGATACTGAGATAAGGAAATGTTGAGATAAAGATGACCGGGAACAAATGGTGACCGGGTTTTCCGGGAAGGATGATCATCACGTGAGCAAAGAACAGGAAATCCAGAAAAACAAAAAAGATAACGAAGAAGGCCAGGAACAGCAGGTCTCCCAGGAGCAGGAGCGCGAAGCGAACAAGATAGCTTGCTTGAAGCGGATTATTGCCCGGGGCCGGCAAAAAGGCATGGTTTCCTACCAGGAGATCATGGACGCCTTCGAACGGGTTGAACTCTCCCCGGACGAGATCGAGGAGATCTATGAGATACTGACGAAGAAAGGGATCGAGATCGTCGGGGGTAGCGATGATGACGATACCCATGATTCCCTGGATACGGTGGAGAGTTTAAAAGAAGACGAGGATGATCTCGACCTTTCCGTTCCGGAAGGGATTGCCCTGGACGATCCGGTACGGATGTATCTCAAGGAGATCGGGCGGGTTCCCCTGCTGACCCCGGAAGAAGAATTGGAACTGGCGCAAAAGGCCAAAGACGGCGATGAAGAGGCCAAGCGCAAACTGGCCGAGGCCAACCTGCGGCTGGTGGTGAGTATCGCCAAGCGCTACGTGGGCCGGGGGATGCTTTTCCTTGATCTGATCCAAGAAGGGAACCTGGGGCTCATCAAAGCTGTGGAGAAATTTGATCCCAATAAAGGGTTTAAATTCAGTACTTATGCCACCTGGTGGATAAGGCAGGCCATTACCAGGGCCATCGCGGACCAGGCCCGCACCATCCGGATTCCCGTGCATATGGTGGAGACCATCAACAAGTTGATCCGGGTCTCCCGCCAGTTGCTGCAGACCTTGGGGCGGGAACCGACCGCGGAAGAGATTGCCCAGGAAATGAATTTACCGGTTGAACGGGTGCGGGAGATCATCAAGATCGCCCAGGAACCGGTCTCCCTGGAAACCCCCATCGGCGAGGAGGAAGACAGTCACCTGGGAGATTTCATTGAAGACCAGGAGGCGCCGGCCCCGTCGGAGGCTGCGTCTTTCCGGCTCCTCACCGAACAGTTGGAAGGGGTTCTTAATACCCTTACCTCCCGGGAAGAGAAGGTCTTGCGCCTGCGCTTCGGGTTGGAGGACGGCCGGGCTAGAACCCTGGAGGAGGTAGGGCAAGTTTTCGGTGTGACCAGGGAACGGATCCGGCAGATTGAAGCCAAGGCCTTGCGCAAGTTGCGCCATCCCAGCCGGAGCAAGAAACTGAAAGATTTTTTGGAATAAAAACGAGCGGGGTCTTGACGAATAAAGAAAAAGGGTGTAAAATAATACATGGTAGTTACGCTCCTCGATAGCTCAATGGTAGAGCACCCGGCTGTTAACCGGGTGGTTGCTGGTTCGAGTCCAGCTCGAGGAGCCATTATATTTTACAATTTAAGGGCCCATAGCTCAGCGGCAGAGCAGTCGGCTCATAACCGATCGGTCCCTGGTTCAAATCCAGGTGGGCCCACCACAAAAAAAGAGTGGGGGAGCCCGCTTTTTTTTTGGAAAATTTTAAGCGCCGGCCTGCGCCATATAGGATTGGGCTTGAGAATATGAATATAAGCAAAACAGTACCTTTTTCCCCGGCGCGTACAGCAGGGGGGAAAGGAAAGTTTTGCAGGAATTGCCAGAAAATTATCCCGCCCCAGGCAGGAAAAAAGGGGCACCCTATAGAAATTACTATAGAAATAAATAGAAAAATCCGTAAAGACCATCCACGCGAAGGATGATCGCGCATGCCGCTGGTTAGTGAGGTTGCTTCGGTACTGGAAGAATTGGCCCCGCTGTCCCTGGCGGAGGCCGGTGACAAGGTCGGGCTCATTGCCGGGCGGGCCGATCAAGAAGTTTCCGCTGTTTTGCTGGCCTTGGACCTTACGGAAGAAGTGATTTCCGAAGCGGAAGAGCTAAAGGCCGGGCTGATCATAACCCACCACCCGCCCTTTGGGGGCCGGTTGACCGATCTTCGCCTGGACTCTCCCACCGGCAGGCTCTGGGGGGAACTGATAAGAAAAGAGATCTCCCTTTACACGCTGCATACCAATTATGACCGGGCGCCCCGGGGACTCAACGATTACCTGGCCCGCCTGTTGCATCTGGTCAAACCCCAGCCGGTGGAGGCGGGCGGGGAAAAACACCTGAAATTGGTGGTCTTTTTGCCCAAAGGCTATGAAGATGTGATTATGGAAGGGTTGGCCAAGGCCGGGGCCGGCTGGATCGGCAACTACAGCCACTGTACTTTTCAAACGGAAGGAACCGGCACTTTTCTACCCCGGGAGGGCACCAACCCGTTCCTGGGGGAAAAGGGGAAACTGGAACGGGTCGCAGAGGTACGTTTGGAGACGATCTTCCCGGCCAGGCTGGAACAGGAGGTCCTCCGGGCCCTGCTCGCGGTTCACCCGTATGAAGAGGTCGCTTATGACTTGTACCCTTTGGCCCAGGCGGCCGGGAATACCGGTTGGGGGCGGATTGGCAACCTCTCCGCTGAACTATTGTGGGAGGATTTTTTAGCCAGGATCAAGGAGATCTTTGGCCCCCCGGCGCTTCGCTGCGGGGGAGCGGTAATTGACAAGGTAAAAAGGGTGGCGGTTGTTGCCGGCGGCGGCGGGCGGTTTTTACAACAGGTGAAAGAGATGGGTGCCGATGTCTTTATCACCTCCGACCTTAGCCACCACGATTTTCTCACCGCGCGGCAGGCAGGGTTGGCCATTGTCGATCCCGGGCATCACCTTATGGAATCCCGGGGTTTGGACCAGATAAAAGAACACCTGGAGGCCAGGTTTACCGGTGAAGACCGGTTACCGGTTTTCACCAGCAGGAAGCTGATTGCTCCCTACCGCCTGGTTTAAAAAAGGAGGTTTTCTATAATGGGAAGAAAATGCGAGCTCTGCGGGAAGGAGATCCCTGCGGAAAGGCTCAAGGCCCTGCCGGAGACGAAAAGGTGTGTTGAGTGCGCGCGGGAAAAGGGATCCGACATCGTCGCCCGCAAGTCGGAGATTGGCATGGATATTGATACCTACAAGGATTTGCTCGGCGCCATACGGAGTTAGGTTTTGATAGATTGGTGTTGGTTGATGGTGAGATGGATGGCCTCGGGGGGGTAGAGAGGCCTTTTTCTAATAGGTGGCGGTGGCAGGGCGCCCGGCGCCGGAGGGCCGGGATACCTGTTGAGTCTTTCTAATCTCCGCTCCACCGGGCGGCCGGGCAAACGGTTAACGGGCCTTCCTTGGCCCGAAAACCGTCTCGCCGCATCCTGCGGCTCGGCCCGTCCACCCGGCTCCGCGTAGATAAGAAAGACTAGCAACAGGGTAT
>JAAYGG010000030.1 GCA_012727895.1 Bacillota bacterium | reverse complement strand
TTTTAGACCAACTCCCTGCCTAACCGGGTCATCTTCCCCTGGTAAAACCTTTCCCTGTCCAGTCCATGGTGTTTAGTTTCTCCTTAGTGATCCTTTGTTGTTTAGTTTTTGTTTAGAATAATTTGGCATATTTAAAAGAAACTAGTACCCACAACATCTCCAAATTAAACCTTTCACCGGTGGGAGCATGGTTTTGATGAAACCTGCGGCCAACGCCGCGGCGGAATTCAAAAGGAGGTTTTGTGATGGCGAAAAAGTTCATCCGTACGGGCTTGTACTGTAGTTTGGCAGTCATATTAGTTTTGAGTCTTGCCTTCGCCGGTTGCGGCAGCAGTGGCGGCGGCAACGGGGGAGCCGGCGGTGGCGGCGGCGACAGTGAGCAAACAGGGCAACTGGTCGTTAATGTTTATGACGATGAAACCAAAGAATTGATTAGATCGAAAAAGCTCAACGTCACGCTGGACGGTAATTCAGTCATGGTCACCACGGGAACTCATACGTTCACGAATCTATCAGCGGGAGAAAAAACCCTGACAATTAGTGTTCTTGGGTATTCGCCGTATACGGCTACTGTCGTGATTGAGGCAGGCAAAATAACTACCCATAATGCATATTTGGTGAAAAGCGGCACAGGACCGTCGTTTCCTCTCGTCATCCCCATGCTCCAGGTGCCGGTGGCAGCCGGCGGTTTCCCGACGGGCACAGGTGATTCGGGTGTCAAAAATGTGAACTATATCTACTTGCTGGGTATGCATGAGGTGACATACGCGCTATGGAAAGAGGTTTACGACTGGGCGACTGACGAGGCGAGAGGAGAGAACCGGTACTACTTCCAAAATGCCGGGCAGAAAGGTAGCGACGGCGCAGAGACCGACACCGATCAGCACCCGGTAACCATGATCACTTGGCAGGATGCCATCGTCTGGTGCAATGCCCTGACCGAATGTTATAACGCCAGGAACGGAACGAACCTGAATTGTGTCTACACCTACAACGGGGAGGTCCTCCGGGATTCCCGGATCGATAATCTAGAGGCTTACAGTAATGCGGTCGCCGGTCCCACCAACGGGTTCCGCCTGCCACTCAGCGTAGAGTGGGAACTGGCGGCACGGTGGATGGGCAGCAAGGAGGATCCTCCTGATTGGGCCATAGAATACCCGGCAGGCAGCGGGGTATACTGGACACCCGGTAATTACGCCAGTGGAGCAACGGCGCCCTATACAGATGTGGACGCCACGTCGGCAGTGGCCTGGTATTCAAAGAATAGCGGGGGAGCAACCCACCCCGTTGGCGAAAAGGACCCCAATGCCCTGGGCCTCTTTGATATGAGTGGCAATGTCCGGGAATACTGTTTTGAGCAAGCCAATCCAAGTACTGCTATACGGTATCAACTTGGCGGGAGCTGGAAGGCACCGGACAGCGACTTGCAAATTGGTGAAAAGTACTCCGGCTTCGGCACCGCCAACGATGTGGGCTTCCGCCTGGCACGGACCCCGTGAGTTATACCCATGAGCGATGGTCCCGCATTACCGGTTCAAAAGAACCCCGGCCGCGAGGCCGGGGTTCTTTTTCTCTTTTCCCGTCTACTCTGGATAATATGGAATCTACCGGATCGTTGCCGCCTCCGCCATTGCTTTTACTCCAAAAAGCTCTGGTCCAGGAGTTCTTCGACGGGTGTTACCTTATTAATCAATCCGGCGGTCAGCATCAATTCCTGCGACTCCCGCCAGGCCTCCGGGTCCGAACGGCCCAAGCCTTTTTCCCGGGTATAGTCGCTCTCCCAAATCGCCATTGAGGCCAGGAGGACCTCCTTCTCCTGTTCTTTCTGTTCTTCACCCAATTCCGGCAGGTGCTTGAGGCAGATGGTAAAGGCCTCATCCGGGTGTTCCAGCGCGTAACGCATCCCCCGGATGGTTGCCCGGACCATTTTCCTTACCAGATCCGGTGAGTCGGCGACCATTTTTTCCCCGGTGATCAGGCCGTGCCCGACCAGGGAGAAATAGTCCCACGAGGGGATGCTGGTGATCTCATACCCCATGCGTTCCAGCTTTACCGGTTCGTTATTGGCAAAGACCACCACGGCGTCGACCACCCCTTCGGTCAACGCGGCAATCTGTGCGTAACCGATATCGACTAGTTCCAGATCGGTCTCGGCCAGCCCGGTCTGGCTCATAATCGCCTTCATCGCCAGGAGGCTAGTGCCGTAGAGGGGGAGCCCGACCTTCTTGCCTTTGAGGTCCGCCGGCCCGCGGATCCCGCTTTCCGCCAGGGCAACCACGGTCGGGGGGAATTTCGCGTAGAGACACGCCAGGTAAACCACGGGTATCCCCTGGGCGCGGGCGGTAATCACCTGATCCCCGCCGGCAATGGCAAAATCGATCTTCCCGGCGGCTGTCAGGGGCAGGGCGTCAATATCCATCCTGTAATCAAACTCCACCTCTATCCCTTCGTCCCGGAAAAATCCCTTCGCTTCCGCTACATACCAGGGGGCAAACTGGACATTGGGGACAAAGGTCATGGCCATGGTGATCTTTTCCGTGCGGGGTCTCTTCACCGCCAAAAAGACCGCGCCCAAAATCACCAGAAGAACCAAAGCCAGCAAGAGAATTCTTTTCACCTTTTCTACCTCCCTTTTACTTGGACGAGACAGGGGACGGTTCCCTGTCCCGGCAGCGTGCTTGGAGACAGGGGACGGTTCCCTGTCCCGGTAACGTGCGGCAAAAAACCGGTCTACCAGTCCGGGCAAGGCCGGAGCACCAAGGTCAACCCTTCTGCCGGCGTTTCCAGGGTACAGCCAGATACTCGAAGCCGGAAAGGAACAGGTAAAAGCCAATCCCCAAAAGAGCCAGGAGCAAAAGGGCGACAAAGATCAAAGGCGTATCAAAATTGCCACGGGCCGAATTCACCAGGTAGCCGAGGCCGCGGCCGGCACCGGCAAACTCTCCCACTACCGCCCCGATGACCGAAAGGGTCATGCCCATTTTCAAACCGCCAAAAAGCACCGGCAGGGCAGAAGGGATCTCTAGTTTCCAAAAGATGGTTTTCCGGCCCGCCCCCATAATCGCCATCATCTCCCGGAAACGCGGGTCCGTCTCCCTGAACCCGACTACGCCGTTGGTGAGGATCGGGAAAAAAGCGGCCAAAGCGGCGACCAGCACCTTCGAGGTTATCCCAAAACCAAACCAGATTACCAGCAACGGCGCCAGGGCGATGATGGGGACGGCCTGCATACCCACGATATAAGGGGTGAAAATCTTCTCCAGGAAGGGGTTGCCGGCCAAAACATAACTAAGGGGGAGCGCTATTGCGGCGGCAAGGCAAAACCCGCCAAAGGCCTCCAGGAAAGTGGCGGAAAAATGGTGGAAGAACAGGCGCTGCCGGTAAAACTCCTGCCACCTTCCCCAGACTTCACCCGGGGACGGCAGGATAAACGAGGGATAAAAACCGGACGCGGTCTTCCAGATGAATAAGAAAAGGAAGAGTCCCAGCGGGAGGGAGAAATATTCGTAATTCTCCCGGATCAGTGCGCCAAAGCCGGTCAAACGCCAAGTACGGGTCCGCCTGTTCTCCCTGTTCCAGCACTCCATATTAATCATCCCCCCATGCCTTCTCCAATAAAGCCTGGACCTCCCCGACTTTCCGACCAAACTCCGGGGTCCCCATGATCCTTAAATCTCTTGGGTAATCCAGGTCCACCTTGACTTCTCCCAGTATCCGGCCGGGTTTTTCGCCCATGACCACCACCCGGCCGGAGAGGAAGACCGCTTCAAAGATGTTATGGGTCACCAAAAGGATGGTACTGCCCATACGGGAATGGAGGTTCAACAACTCCAGTTGCAGTTGGGTCCGGGTTATGTCATCAAGGGCGGCAAAGGGTTCATCCAACAGAAGGATCCGGCTGCCGGTCACCAACCCTCTGGCCAGCGCCGCCCTTTGTTTCATCCCCCCGGAAAGCTGGTGCGGGTATTTCTCTTCCGCCCCCTCCAAATTGGCCAGGCGGAGTGCCTCCCGGGCCTTTTCATTCAGCTCTTCCAGCCTCTTCTTTCCCCCGGCCTTGATCTCCAGGGGAAGACGGACATTCGCCAGCACGGTGCGCCAGGGAAAAAGGAGGGCGTCCTGGGGGACAAATCCCAGGCCGGACCAGCCGGGAACGGCCTTTTTGCCATAAACCTTTATCCGCCCTTTTGTGGGGGGCAAAACCCCACAGATCAACCGTAGTAGCGTGGATTTCCCACACCCGCTCGGCCCCACCAGGCTGACGATCTCCCCCTCGTATATCTGCATGTTCACCCCGGCAAGCTCGGGAGGAGTCGCGCGCGCGGGTTCGGAATTGAAGGAGAGGGTTACTTCTTTTACATCAATCACCGGCGCCGGCATCTTCATCCTCCTGTCCTGTATTCATCCTCCTGGCCTGTAACCAATTACACCCTCCGCCCCGCGTCTCCATCTCAAGCGGGCTCCGCCCAGCCGGCCCGAGAGCGGGATAAAAAAAGCCCTGAACACATGTCAGGGCATCAGTTTTAATAATAAAAAATCCTTTCTTCTCCCATCCGGACTATACCGTCGGTTCTGGAATTTCACCAGATCTGCCTACGCACGCCGGCGTAAGCTCGTGGACTCGGGACTGGCCCTCACCACCGGTCGGGAATTCCACCCTGCCCTGAAGAAAGCTGCTTATTCAATTTTACCGGCTATATTATACAACGTTCCCGGGTACTTGTAAAGTTTAACTACGAAATTTGACTACAGGCGGATTTTCTTCTCCTCTCTCCTCCCGCTTCCTTCCTCCTCAAAAACCACCAGCAGGTCCCCGGTGGGGAGAAGCCTTTTTTCCACGGTGATCAGCAGGGCCGGATAGGAAAAGGCCTG
>JAAYGG010000149.1 GCA_012727895.1 Bacillota bacterium | reverse complement strand
TTCCAACCAAGATGAAGCGTTGACAAATTGGGCAAACCCGATAATGGCCCTATATCAACAATCCGGTTCCTTTCAAGATTAAGCTCCTTTAGCTCTTCGCAATATTCTATCCCGGATAGATCTTCAATCCCTTTATAGTTGGCAACAAACTTAGTCAACTGCCATAGATCACACGAGAGGATTTTCCCTGTAGATTTAGAAATAGCTTCTCTGATCGCAGCTTCCAGGTTTTCATCGACAAATGTCACAGTAGTTGTTGGGGTGATTGGAATCTCGATGGAAACTGTCTTTTGGAAGATAACGGTCACCTGTTTTTCTCTACCCGCGCCGATAACTTCGTCCGCGGCATTTTTGGCTTTGGCAATAATATCCCAATTACCGGCTTCTAAATCAATAGTCACAGTTGGATCTTTGGCCCCTGTTAACATAAAACCATATCCAAACTCGTTGACCCCTTCCACATCATAACTGTCGACGTCTCCAATCTCCTCGTCAAGTAAAAAAGTGACTTCCAGATATCCGTTTTCCGGCGAATCCAGTTCTTGGGAACGACAGCCGGGCAGGATGATAAGGAGAAAGCAAAAAATGACACACATGAACCCCTTCATTAACTAACCCTCCCTCGAGCTATGTATAAATCCTTCCGGTGCCAGTTCATACCGGGGTTTCTTCTTACGATAAATTGATAATACTTTATGTAATTTTACCACTTTTTAGCAAAAAAGGAATATTTCATAAAAAAGTGACGTTCGTCATTACGAACGTCACTTTTTTTGGGTTCATTCATAGCTGAATGTGAGGTTCCCCTTCTTTCCATAAGATATTTTCTGTAAAGACCTACAGTAGTTTTCCACTAAACTATTTGGGAGACTTTCTCCTCCCCCAGGAACTTATACTGGGCCATAAAAAGCCGGTAGTAAAGGCCTTTGGCCCGCAGAAGCTCCTCATGGGTCCCTTCCTCTTTGATCCGGCCTTCGTCAATGACCATGATCCGGTCGGCATTCCGGATAGTGGACAACCTGTGGGCGATGACAAAAGAGGTCCGGCCGGCTAAAAGCCGTTCAATCCCCTTTTGGATCAGGCGTTCAGTTTCGGTATCCATCCCGGCGGTGGCCTCATCAAGGATGAGAATCCGGGGATCGGCCAGGAGCGCCCGGGCAAAGGCAATCTGCTGCCTCTGGCCGAAGGAAAGCCGGGAACCACGCTCATTAACGTTGGTCTCATACCCGTGTTCCAGCTTCATGATGAAATCATGGGCCTGCACCGCCTTGGCGGCGGCGATAATCTCCTCGTCCGTCGCGTCCAGCTTCCCGTACCTGATGTTATCTTTGATGCTACCGGAGAAGAGGAAGGTATCCTGGAGGACCACCCCCATCTGGCTACGGAGGCTCTCCATGGTAACATCCTTCACATTGTACCCGTCGATCAGGACCTCTCCCTCCTGCGCCTCAAAGAAACGGCCAATCAGATTGATGATACTGGTCTTCCCGGCGCCGGTGGGCCCGACGAGGGCGATCCGCTCCCCGGGTTTCACATGGAAGCTGATATTCTCCAAAACCCGCCGGCCGTTTTCATAGCCAAAAGAGACGTTCCTAAAGATCACTTCACCCTTGATCCGGGGAAGCGGGACCGCGCCTTCCTTGTCTTTAATCGCCGGTTCAATATCCAAGATCTCAAAGATCCTCTCCGCCCCGGACATATTTGAGACCAGGATATTATAGAAGCTGCTGATATTCATCACCGGCTGCCAAAACATGGAGAGGTACCCGGTAAAGGCGACCAGGAGACCGATGGTGATGGTCCCGGTATTCAAGAGCCTGACCCCGAACCAGAAGACCACGATGGTCCCGAGCCCCCATGACATCTCCACCGACGGCCAGAACATGTTATTCATCCGGACCGCGTTGATGAAGGAGTTCACGCATTCCCGCAAAAGACCCCGGAATTCACTGTTGGCCCGCTCTTCCGCGGTGAAACTCTGGATCACCCTGATCCCGGAGAAGTTTTCGTGCGTAAAGGCGTTGGTATTGGAGACCTTCCGCCGGTGTACCATCCACCGCCTGTGCGAGACCACCTGGATCATACTCATGAAAACAAAGAGAAACGGCAAGGCGACGAAGGAACCCAGCGCCAACTGGTAATTCATGGATAGCATAATAACCACCACCGCGGCAATGGTGGCCAGATTCGGGATGAGGCTGGTAATACTATTGGTAAAGAGGTCGCTCAGGGAATTGACATCCCCGATGATCCGGGCGAGGATCTTCCCCACTGGCCTGCTGTCAAAGAAAGAGAGGGGGAGCTTTTGAATATGTACAAAAAGCTCCTGCCGGATGGTTAAGAGGATCTTATTGGTAATCCCGGAGACCAGTTTAATCTGGCGCCTGGCGCAAAAGACCGCCAGCAGGTTCATTGCCACCATCCCTGCGCCCAAGAGCAAAAGGCCGGGGTAGTTCCTGGCGAAAATATACTTGTCAATAGCCAGCTTCATGAAGTAGGGGTTCAGCAGTCCGACCCCGGTCACAATCCCGATCATAATGACGGCCTCCGCCGCCTGCCGCTTGTACGGGCGGAGGTAGGAAAAGAGTCTCAGTATAACCTTGATGCGCAATGGTTTTTTGACGTATTCTTCATCCTTTAGGTAGATAATAGGCATTTGACGCCCTCCTTTTTTCCCCGCACGCACGGGTTATCTTTTACCCACCGAGTCATCAGCGGTTTTTACCTCTCCGTTTTTTCCTCAGCGCGCGGCCGTCTCTTATCCTGCTGTCTCCGCCGCAAGCCCACGGAACTGCTCACAGTATATCCGGTAGTATCTCTGTTTCAGCGCCAGGAGTTGTTGGTGGTTGCCTCTCTCCACCACCTCGCCGTCTTCGATGATGAGAATCTCATCGGCATCCTTGACCGCAGAGATCCGGTGGGCAATGATGATCTTCGTCCGGTCGCCCTCCGCGGCCAGCACCTTCTGGACCCGGTATTCGGTCTCCATATCCAGGTTGGAGGTGGCGTCGTCCAGGATGAGGATCTTGCCCTTTTTCACCAGGGCCCGGGCGATGGTCAACCGTTGCTTTTCCCCTCCGGAAAGGCCGATCCCTCTCTCCCCGATGACCGTCGCCGAACCTTCGGGCAGTTCAACAATGAAATCATCAGCCGCCGCATCTGCCAGCGCCTTTTTGATCTCGGCTTCGGCGACACCCTCCGCGCCAAACCGGACATTCTCCTCAATGGTATTGGAGAAGAGGAAAGGCTCCTGCATAACCACGGAAACCTCCGACCTTAACAACTGCAGGGGCAGGTCCTTGATGTCGATCCCGTCCAGGTAAATCGTGCCGCCGGTGCAATCATAATACCTGGGGATCAGGTTAATGATGGAGCTTTTCCCCGCACCGGTCATCCCCATGATCGCCAGCGTCCCGCCGGGCCTTACCCGGAAGCTGATATCTTTCAGGATCAACCGGCCATTATGTTCGAAGGAAACCCGGTCAAAGATGATTTCCCCGCGGATCTCCCTTGGCGCCACCGGGTTTTCCTTCTCCTTGATCACCGGTTTTTCCGCAAAGAGTTTTTCAATCTTCCCGGCGGAGGCCCGCGCTTCCGCCAGGAGATTGGTGAGCCAGCCGAGCATCCGCATGGGCCAGATAATCATGTAAATATAATTACTGAACGCCACCAGGGTACCGATGGAGATCTCTTCCCGGATCACGAACCAGCCGCCGCCGGTAATGACCAGGACCACCGCGAGATTGGTCAAGAACTCAATCAGCGGGAAGTATCTCCCCCAGATCATCGCCTGTTCCACTCTGAGGTCGTAGTTCTCCTTGTTCTGGGTAAAAAACTTTAAAATCTCGTATTTTTCCCTGCCAAAGGCCTTGACCAACCGTACGCCGGCCAAATTCTCCTGGGCGGTGGTATTGATCTTCACCCCTTGGTCGCTGATCTTCCCAAAGACCTCGCCGATCTTTGCTTCCAGCCGGAAGGCGATCCAGGCGATAAAAGGCATGAGCGCCACCGCGACCAGGGCCAGCCGCCAGTGGATGGTGAATAACATGACGGTGGCGACGGTAAAATAGACGACCTGTTCGATGAAGAGCATCCCGCCAAAACAGACCAGGCGGAAGATATTATCCACGTCCTCCTTGAGCCTGGACATCAACTCGCCGGTGTTGATCTTGTCAAAGAAGGAAAAGGAGAGGGACTGCAGGTGAGCGAATAACTCCTGCCTGAGTCTTTCCACCACCCTTTGCCCGCCCGTGTCAAAAAGCAATTCCTTGGAGTAACCGAGGACCGCGCGGGTGATGGTGATGCCCATCAGCGCCGCCAATATCACAGTCAACAACTCCATCCTGCCGCCGATGATAACCTCGTCAATGGCCACCCTCAGCAGCCGGGGGTTGAGCATGTCAAGCCCGATACTGATAAAGATAAAGCTGGTTCCCACGATGAAATACCATTTGAACTGTTTGATATAGGAAAATATCCTGTCCATAATATCCTCCTCGTTGCTCGTTGTTCGTCGTTCGTCGCTCGAGTTGTGGTATGATTTGTGGCCGTGACTCGCCCT
>JAAYGG010000148.1 GCA_012727895.1 Bacillota bacterium | reverse complement strand
CGGCTTGAAGGAAGATATTGGGATGAAAAGCCAGAGTATTCTTGACTATAGTTTTGGTGTTTTTATTTTGTTGTCCCCCTTTTGTATTCCTGTTATAATAATGGCAGGAGGAGTACGGGATCGTTGATCCGGGGAGGGTACCATTGAAACCTACAGATTACAAGATAACATATATGTCCTTGTACAATCGACTGATCAGGAATTTGCCCACCCGGATTTTCCCGGCTTATCCTTTAATATTGCCGTAGTCACCGCTAAACCCGGCAGCTAGGCACAGAATGAAACCTGGTTTGCTTTTGCTACGCGGGTGCGCGCGAGAGATTGCCGAAGGGATTGAGAACAAACCCTAAAACACTGCAGAGACTGGAGGTCAACTATGCCTGATTATCAGCGAATGCGTTATACCTGTAACAAAACGAGCGAGATTTTGAGAAGGGTTGTCGATGAGTTTTTGCTTTTTTTATGCGATCGGGAAGAAAGCCTGGCTGATGAATTTGCACAAAAGCTGGCCAAGTATCGGCATATTGTTGAAACAATGCCGGAGGGTTTTGTATCCGGATTGGTGGCACAGTATATAGCTTTCCAGCTTTTCCGCAGGGGAGGATTGGCGCAGAAGTACACCGGTCACCCCATGGTTTTAAAGCGTGACGCCAGAGAAATAGATTTTTTAAAATTTCAGGCTGCGCATCCATGGCGGTTCGTTTTTTGCTCCGTCAAGGAATTCTTGCGCGATAGTTTCTTTGCGATGACCGATGTGCTTACAGGCGAGGAGTTTTTGTTGTACAGCCCGGCGGTGGCAACCTTGGAAGAGGAAAGAAACGTTTCTTTCTATTTCTTACTCATCTTCTTTAACGGCAAGTGCTGGCAGGCTTATGGACCCGTTGCTTATTTTCAAGCTTTATTCCCCTTTGACCTGCATTATTTTGTTAATGAACTCCGTTCGGCTCCGGTTGCCTGGACCGAGATACCTGCGGTGATTGAGGAGGAACCCGCGCCCTTTATGATGCTTTTTGTGGGCGCCGAACAACCCTTGGTTTATCACAGGAAAGATATGATCGTCATCTCTTCTTCCGCCTATCGGGTGGAGAAGTTTGATGCCGGGAAATACGCTTCTTACTTCTTTATCCAGCAAAAAGATGGCCTGTATAGACTCTCCTTGAAAAGGTGGCACCGTTTTCCCCATCACTGCGAGTGCTATTATATAGCGAACGAGCAAACCCTGTACCTCACCGCCCGGACTGAGCGGGGATATGAGAAACTGATTACTGTTCTGAAGAAAATGGGGCATGAGTTTCCCCGGGATCCGCAAAGCAGGGCGACGATGGTGATGATCTATTTGGTCCGCGAGATTCTCAGGAAAGAGGTTAAATTTAACCCCTATGAAGAGTATTTTAGTGAAGAACCCGATTTGTCGCCGGAAGAAGCAGAATTAATGGAAAGGGTGAACCGTTTTTGCAAGTTGCTTACGGAAGCGCTTAATAGCGGCAAACCGTTTGCCATAGAGAAATTGGCGGACCAGGCCGGGCTTGATTACGAAAACGCCAGAGAGGTGGCGGCCACTCTTCAACGGATGATCGAACGTAGAAGAGTATAAGACCGGTGAAATAAGCTGATAAAAAACCCCCCGGAGCAGGAGCCGGGGGGTTTTCTTTATGGTGTGAAATTTTTACTTGACATCTTCATAAAGTACTTTGTATAATAAAGTTAAAATCAAGGAGGTGTGGTTAATGAAAACACAGGATGCCTTGGACCAGATCACCTATTTACAGGAGTTGATTAACCAGACCCGTCTCCGGGCGGCGGATGGCTATCCCTATTTTCTCCTTTGGGGTCTCCTTTGGATCGTGGGGTATACGGCGTCGATCCTCTGGTCCGATCTGGTGTGGCCTGGAATTCTCGTGGCAGGCAGCCTTGTTTCTGTAGTGATCGGCTTCAAGATGAAGAAAAACCTTCCCGCGCCCCCGCTTCTGAAGAAGATCGGCTGGGTAATGCTGGTTTTATTCGTCTATATGGCGTTTTTATTCGGCCGGTTGCTGCTCGTCACGGATGATCCCCAAATAATCATCTCCTTCTGGCCCTTTCACATCGGTTTACTTTACATCCTGGCCGGGATCTTTATCGGGCGGCCAATGATTATCATCGGTTGCTGGCTGATCCTGGCGGCGGTGGCGGGGCTTTGGCTCCCTTCGCCTTGGCAACAAATATGGCTGGCGGTCGGCGGGGGCGGCAGCCTGCTGCTCACCGGCTTGATCATGCGAAAACAAGTGATTAATGATGAATGACGGGCTTATCCCAAACCTGAACGAACTCTTCCAGGCCAAAGCCCGCCTGGGGATCATGACGGTTCTCACCTCAATGGGGGAGAGCGATTTTTTGACCCTCAAGCACCAACTGGGCTTGACCGACGGCAATCTCAGCGTCCATCTCCGGGTCCTGGAGGAAGCCGGCTATATCGAGATTGAAAAGAAGTTCGTGAAGCGGAAGCCAAAGACCACCTGCCGCTTGACCCCGGCAGGACGGGAGGCCTTCCTGCACTACCTGAAACAGTTGGAGCAGATCATCCAGTTGGCCCGTAAAGAGGAGAAATGAAAGGGGTTTGGTCCATGAAACTCCCGGTTGTATTAATACTCCTCCTGCTTTTTCTGGGGTGCAGCCCGTGCCTTGCCGGGGAGGTCTTAAAAGAAGACTTTGAGGTGAATTATAACCTGGCCTTTGCCGGTGACAGCGAAGGCGACGGGGGTTATTTCCTCTACCGGTTCAGTTATTTTGCCCCGTTTTTCCTGGATTCGCCGGGCATTGCCTTCCAGTATGAAGCCGGTTATAAGCATACCTCTATCGGCCTTAAAAAATGGGATCTTCTCGATTACCGGCTGGGATTGGGCTTTAACTGTATTTTTTCTTATAAAAACCACCGGAATTCTGCCGGCTATTTTCTTTCTTACTCCCCCCGGGGTGAACCTTATGCGAGCAGGTACTCCGGTTACGAGCTCTTCATCGAGTCCCTGCTTGCCGGCCACGCGCTCTGCGGGTTTACTTATGGGAAGAGGAGCTATTACTTTTCCCCGCACGCCGGCACGCCGGCAGGGTACCGTCTGCCGCTGGATAACACCGTCCAGAGTTATGCCGTTAAGTATGAATCCTGCCGCCGGCTTGGCGGGAAAAGCAATGAGGCGGCGGTTGCCGGCAGGATCCTGCTATGCTATGCGCACGCCGGTAAAGCAGGCGCCTTCGGTGATGGGGAAGCGCAATTTGCCAAGATCTTTTTTGCCCGGGCAAGAATGGACTTTAACCGCGTGTACGCCCGCGATAAACACCTTCGCCTCTTCGGGGGTGTGGATTACGCCAGGGAGGGTGATCTGGCAACCGGCAATGAACTTTTGGTTTTGGGCGAGAGTTATAATGAGTTGTATGGTTTTCCGGGCAACAGCATCAAGTACCGCCTGGGATTCCTGGCCGGTGTCGCCTGGGGTGTTCAGAACCTTTTTGACCGGGACTTTGCCCTTTATTTGTACGATTCATTGTTCTTCTGCGATGAACCGGGCGCGCACTATCAGTTTTCCAGGTTCTATAACGGGCTGGGGGTGGGCTGTATGATCCCGGTGACCATCCCGGTCCTCGGCAGGTATGAACTGAGGTTTGACTATATGCTGGCGTCCGCCGGTTTTACGGCCATCATTAATAGGCAGTATGCGGTGAACCTCTATACAACCATAAAATGGTGAGCAGGGGGGTGGAAAGGATGGAAAAAAACCTGCCGGCAGCGTTTGGTGTTTTCACTTTATTGCTCTCTATTGCCGTTGCTATTCTTGTCGCCGCGCCGGCCTGCGCCGGCGCCGACCGGGTGGCGCATCTTCCTGAATTGCCGATGCCGCGGGATCTTTATGCCAGGTTTCAAAATCCCGGGGAAGTCGAGGCGTATCTGAAAAAGAATAGTGACGGGGCGGATTATTTCCTGGCCGCCGTCTATTACATGTATGAAGTCGTTGACGTCAATCATGAGCATAAGCAGTTGCGGAAAGGGGTCAAAAAGCGCTATGTGGACAGGGCAATAAACCTGGTCGAGCAGGCGGCGGCGCTTGCTCCGGATAATGCCCTCTACAAAGCGGTCCAGGGCTCCTTGTACGGGATAAAAATCCCCTATACCGGCTTTCCCGCCCTCCTGATCCTGGCCAAGAAATGTGAAACCACCCTGAACGGGGCGGTGGCGATGGCGCCTGACAACCCGGAACTGAAATTGATCCGGCTGAGAACATTTGTGTATTTCCCCAACCGCTATTACGGTCATTTGCGGAAGGTTATTGACGCCGACGCCGGGGCTGTGCTGGACTGGGTTGAAGAGTACCTGCGCGCGGCCGGGCAGGACGGGGAGCTTGCCGGGTTTTTCCGGGAAATCAGGAACGAAGTCCTTTATCTGGTGGGCACCTATTACCTTGAGCAACTGGAAGACCGGGAAAAAGCCGGGGATTTCTTTGACCGGATCGACCCCGGCAGCTATTATTATCCGCTGGGCAGATGAGGTTGGCAGGATGAAGATTAAAATCGAAAACCTTCAAAAAAGCTACAAGCTGAGCAGGCGGGTAAACCAAGCGGCTTTACGCGGGATAACCGTTGAGATTGACCAGGGGGAGTTTTGCGCGGTTATCGGCCCGTCCGGTTCCGGCAAGACAACGCTCCTCAATATCCTGGGGTGTATTGACCAGCCCACCACCGGCCGGGTATATTTTGATGACTGCGAGGTAACCGCCCTTCCGGAAAGGGAACTCGTCCGGATCCGGCAAAGCCTGATCGGGTATATATTCCAGTTTTTCAACCTCATCCCGACGCTCACGGCTTTTGAGAACGCGCAGTTGCCGTTCTGGTACGCGAAAAGGGAAGAAAGGGAGAGGTATGTTAAGAACCTGGACCGGCTTTTTGCGGAAATAGGCATCTCTGAGCTGAAGAAAAGGTACCCCGGCCAACTCTCGGGGGGCCAGCAACAGCGGGTGGCGATCGCCAGGGCCCTGGCCCATTTCCCCAAGCTTGTCCTGGCCGACGAACCCACGGGAAACCTCGACAGCCATAATACCGGCGAGATCATGGCCCTGATGAAGAGGGAGAGCAAAAAACTGGGCGCTTCGTTTATCGTGGCAACCCATGACCTCTCCTTGCTGGAGCATTTTGATAAAGTAATCGCGATCAAGGACGGGATGGTCGAGAGGGTTACGCTGAATAAAAACGATGAAACAGGGTGAGCGAAGGATGTTCCGCTTAGGAAAACTGGCTTTCCTGAATACTTTGCGCAACAAGCGGCGAAGCCTTTTAACGGTGATCATCATTGTTGTCTCCTTCATTGTCCTGAGCATATTCCAGGGGTACATAAACAGCCAACGGATCTCCTGGCGGGAGATGTTAATCCACGGGGAATATGGCCACCTGCAGGTTTTTCACCGGGACTATTTCGAGGATGACAACACCGCGCTGGAGCATGTCATCACGGAAGACCAGTTCAAAACATTGGCCGGCGTCATGGATAAGATCCCGGAGATTGGATATTACACGGGACGCCTGAATCTCTCCGGGTTAATCGGCAATGAATACGCCTCAAAGATCTTTATCGGTTCGGCCAGGGATGTCTCGGAATTGGCAGAATTGCACTACTTCAGCCCGGTAAAGGACGGGCAGTTTCTCACAGAGGAAAGGCCCGACGGGATCCTGGTCGGGTATAAACTGGCGGAGAAGCTCAAGGCGGGAGTGGGCGATGAGGTAATGTTAATGGCCCACAGCCGGTTGGGGAGTATTGAGGCGATTAACGCCACGGTCATCGGGCTTCTGAATACCGATTCATATTCGGTCTTTAACGAGATGGGTGTCTACCTGCGCCTGGAAAGCGCGGAAGAACTCATCCTCGGGAAACTCTATCACTATATTGTTATTCTTCTGGATTCTTACGACAGCATACCCCGGGTAAAAAGCCTGCTGGAAGCAGAGATTGGCAAGAGTAAACTCCCCCTGGTGGTGAAGGATTTTGCGGAAGTCGCCACCTTTTTCATGCAAGTCGTTGGGATGTATGAAGGTTATTTCCTTGTCGCCCTGGTTGTTTTGGCGGTCTTGATCGTCTTCAGCCTGACCAATACGATTTATATGTCCATCACCGACCGGACCAAAGAGTTTTCCACCATGAAAACCCTGGGCGTCCGGGATAAAACGGTTTTTGCCTTGATTCTCCTGGAAGGGACCTTTATCGCCTTTTTCGGGGTATTGCTTGGCCTGGTTTTGGCGTACCTTTCCCACCTCGCGCTCAATTCGCTCCAATTAACCCTCCCGCCCCCGCCGGGGAGCAGCGACCGGATCCCCTTTTATGTGCTTTTTGATCTTTTCCGCAACCTGAAACTGGCGGCGGTCTTTATCCTTGTTGCCGCCCTGGCCAGTGTTTTCCCAGCGTATAGTGTGATCAAAAGGAATATTATGAAGGGGCTGCATACCCAATGAAGGCCGTATGCCAAATGAAAGTTTTGTGCCAAATGAATACTGCAGGCCAAATGAACACTGCATGGCCAATGAATAAAGCAGCGAAAGTGAATAAAACAGCGAAAACGATTCTGATCTTATTAATCTTCATCTTCTTGATCCTTATCTTTCCGGGCGCCCTTCCGGGCCGGGCGGGGGACGAAGCAATCGGGGAGATCCTGGATAGCCTGGCCAAAGCGGAAAGAGCATTCGGTCCCTATTCGTGGTATACGGATCTTGTTCATTACAAGAACGGCAAGAAACTGGAGGGAGCACGTTTCTTAATCGTGGCCAGCAAGACCAATTCGCTTGCCCTTTACTTGTCGCCGCCGGAGAATAAAGGGAAGATCATCCTGCAGAGAGGGGAGAGTTACTACTTCTTTTTCCCGAAAGCCAACAACTATATCCGGATCTCCGGCGGGGCCAGGGCGTTGGGGAATACTTCCCACGGCGACCTGCTGCGCCCGCCCATCCTTGACTATTATGACATGGAAAAATATGAGAAGGCAAAAAACAGCAAGGGCGAAGATATTTACGTAATCACCTTCGTGCAAAAGGAGACCGTGGCCAATCTGCCATACTACAAAAAGGTCGTCTTTTTCAATCCTGCGCAAAAAGAGATCGAGGCAATCGAGTCTTACTCCCGGAGCGGGGTGAAAACCGGCAGGGTGGAGCATTTGGCGTCCACCGCCGTTGCCGGGGTTAATTTCCCGGTTAAAAGCAAGATCATCGACCCCAATAACGATGATAACTACACATTACAAAGTAATAGTGAGATCAGGCTTATCCAGTTACCGGGTGAATTTTTCACCCCCGGGTACTTGCCCAGCGCCGAAAAGTACCTGCGGATGAGGTTGGGGTTTAAATGAGGAAAACAGAGAACCGGCCGCAGCCGGGAAAGATGATATTCCTTATTGGTCTTGTTGTTCTCTTTTTATCCGGCCGGAACCTGCCTGCTTTTTCTATCGACCAGAATATTGCGGTTGAACTCTCTTCTTATGAGATTACCGGGGGATCTCTTTCCGGTTCCGGCGGTCCGGATGAATGGCAAACTGAACTCAGTTATCAGCTAAGCTCTTTCTTTCCTTTGCGTGATGACTTAGCTGCCAATCTCGGTTTCAGTCTTTTTCTCCAGGAAGGCAAGGTTGATTATTATCTCGACCAGGCGTATCTTGCCTGTCATTTTGGCGGGGCCAATACCCTGGAATTGGGGAAGAATACCTTTTCTTTCGGGAATTCCTTGACGGAAAACGTCCTGCATTATAATGAGTACCAGTACTGGAAGGGAAACCGGCTGAAAACCAACTACTGGATGGTTAATGCCAGGTTCCACTCTGGTGATGCCGGTCTTGGCCTGATCAGTATTCCGGCCGGCTGGAACCTGGATCATGAGCTGAAGCAGGATGGAACGTTTGTCATGTTCGCATATAATTCGCGCAACGGTGACTACCGGGTTTTGCAGAAGCTGGACAATGACGAGCCGTTCCTTGCCGTCAGTATTTCCAGGGCTTTTGCGGGACCGGGAAACCTCGTTGCTTATCTTGACACAAAAGTCATCTCCTATGACACCGGGTTTTCGCTGGCAAAAGATGATTACTCCGGCTATTACCATATCAAGGAGACCCCTTGCGTAAAGAAGAAATTTGCCCCGCTGCTCTTCGGGGTCAACTGGAATATGTTTGGCGCCGCTTTTTGCCGGGTTGAGTATATTACAAGCGATTATTCCTTGGCAAAAGACGAACAGGAGCTCTTTTGGGAGCTTCTGGCGAGTGGAAATGCGTTTTACACCCAATACGGCCGGAAGAATATTTTCTCGGACCAATACATAAATATAGGCGCCACTTTTTTGCAACTCTTTCCCCGGACGGACCTGGTTTTTAACCTGAAATATAACGTGCGCGATCAGAGTTCCCAGGCCAGGCTGGCAGCTACTCTTCATATCAACAGGTTTGTTTTGGAGACCGTCATGGCGAAAACATTCTTTACCAGCCGGTGGAGTGAATTTGGCATTTACCCGTTCGCGCATGAATTCACGGTAAGGCTGCAAGCCTATTTCTAGCCTTTTTCCATCCTGTTCTGCTGAATTCCAATTGTGTTTCCTTCCGCGTTTTTGTATAATAATGGCAGGGAGGAAGCCTTTTTACGGGTAGCCAGTACCATTTTGTTTAGTTTTTGTTTAGAGCCGGACCTTATAATAGATCTGGTGCTATATTAAAGGCGGAATGGATAAAGAGCGAGAGGAGTTGTTAAAATGAGAGGACGTTGGAGCCGGTTTTCTTTTTTGCCCGTATTGCTTTTCTTGACGGTGCTGGCCGGGGCGGCGCCCCTGAATG
>JAAYGG010000029.1 GCA_012727895.1 Bacillota bacterium | reverse complement strand
CGATCGGCTCGTTCATGTCATCCCCCTCCACCAGCACCGTGTATAAGGCGGTAATACTGCCTTTCCGCGCGGTCCCGGAACGTTCCAGTAACCGGGGGAGGAGGGCAAAAACCGAGGGCGTGTAGCCACGGGTGGCCGGCGGTTCGCCGATGGCCAACCCCATTTCCCGCTGGGCCAGGGCGATCCGGGTGACCGAATCCATCATCAACATCACATCCATCCCCTGGTCCCGGAAGTATTCGGCAATGGCCGTTGCCGCCAGGGCCCCTTTGATCCGGACCAAGGAAGGCTGGTCCGAGGTGGCGGCCACCACCACCGAACGCTTCAATCCTTCTTCCCCCAGGTCCTTCTCGATAAACTCCCGGACTTCCCGCCCGCGTTCACCAATGAGGCCGATGACGTTCACATCCGCCGAAGTATTGCGGGCGATCATCCCCAAAAGCGTGCTCTTCCCCACCCCGCTGCCGGCAAAGATCCCCAAGCGCTGGCCTTTGCCACAGGTCAGCAGGGCGTCGACCGCCCGGATCCCAAGGCTCAAAGGTTCAGTGATCCGTGTCCGTTCCAAGGCATTCGGGGCGGAGGCCTCCAGCGGGTAATAGGCTTCCCCTTTGACCGGTCCTTTCCCGTCCATGGGGACCCCCAGCCCGTTAACGACCCGGCCCAAAAGGTCCCACCCAACCCGGACCTCCAGTTTTTTCCCGAGGGCGACAATCTCCGCACCGGGACCCACCTGTTCCATCTCTCCCAGGGGCAGGAGGAGTACCCTTCCTTCCCGGAAACCCACCACTTCGGCGAGGGTTCCCCCGTTGACCGCCGGTTGCAAAAGGCAGGTCTCGTTAAGAAAAACCGGCGGCCCGGCCGCTTCCACAGTAAGGCCGACCACCTTTTGCACCCGGCCAAGCCGTCGCAAAGTCTCCGCCCGTTCCAGGGTTTTACGGTAACGGGCTGCAGAAAACGGCTCGATCCCAGCCCTTTCACTGATTTTTCGTGTCCCGGTTGTCACTGCCCCATCGCCTCTTCCTGCAAAGCCTGGGCTATCTTATTCAGTTGCTCCTTAAGCCTCCCGTCAACCTGGCCCAGGTCGGTCTGGAGGACAAAATCCCCTTTTTTCAGGGAAGAATCCGCCACCACCTGCACGGGCGGTGCTTCGGAGAGGACCTCCTTGACCGTTCCCAACCGCAGGACCACGAATTCTTCATCTTCCGGAGCAACCCGCACCACAACTTCTTTCGCCCCGGCCACTCTTTCCACGGCCTTGCGCACCATCTGCATCCAGGCCTCCGGGGACTCGTCAATCTTCCCGGTAATTATTTTTTCGGCAATTTCCACTGCTAACTTGAGTATCTCGCCTTCGGATTCCATAATCCGCGCTCTTCTTTCCTCTTCGGCCAACTCCCGCAGGCGAGCGCTCTCCTCTTCCGCCTCCCTGCGCACCTGCTCGGCGGCGGCCAGTTTCTCACTGTATTCCGCAGCCGCCTCTTCTCTCCCGCTGCGGAGACCCTCCTCAAAACCGGCCGCATAGGCCTCTTCCCGGATCTTTTCCCGCTCTTCCTCCGCTTCCGCCAGGATCCTTTCCCGTTCTTCCTCTGCTTCCCGGCGTAATTTTTCCGCCTCTTCCCGGGCTGACGCCAGTAAGGCGGCGGCTTCCTCCTCCGCACGGGCCTGGAGGTGTTCCGCCTCGGCCCGGGCTTTCCCGATCTCCTCTTCCAGTTGGCGCCGTCGGGTTTCGTAATCCTCCGGTTCCGGCGGCGCGGGTGCAATCGCGGGCTGTTCTTTCTTTTCTTCCTCTTCTTCCTGTTTCTCCGCTTCCCTGATGAGCGCCGTTAGATCCGGGGAATCAACCACCCGGAATTCCCGGCGGATCCGGGGGGATTTAAAGACACGGCCGCTAGACAATGATCTCATCCTCTCCGCCGCGGGCGATGACGATCTCGCCACTCTCATCCAGTTGCCGGATGATATTGACAATCTTCTGTTGTGCTTCTTCCACATCGCGGAGGCGGACCGGACCCATCAGACTCATGTCTTCTCTCAACATCTCCACCGCACGTTTGGAGATATTCTTGAAGATCCGGTTGGTCACATCCTCGCTGGCAGTCTTCAGGGCCAGGGCCAGATCCTTCAGATCCACCTCCCTGAGGACGCGCTGGATCGAACGGTCATCCAGGGTAACAATATTCTCGAAGATAAACATCCGTTTCTTGATCTCTTCCGCCAGTTCCGGGTCTTCCTCTTCCAAAGATTCGATGATGGTTTTTTCCGTTCCCCTGTCCACCCGGTTAAGAATGGCGACTGCGGTTTCCACACCGCCGGCGTTGTAATCCTGTAAAACAAAGGAGGAAAGCCTTTTTTCCAAGACCGTTTCAATCTCCTTGAGCACCTCGGGAGATGTCCGGTCCATGGTGGCAATCCGTTTCGCCACCTCCACCTGCTGGGTGGCGGGAAGCGCGGAAAGGATCGCCCCCGCCTGCTCCGGATGGAGATAGGACATGATTAGCGCGATGGTCTGCGGATGCTCGTTCTGGATGAAGTTGAAAAGCTGTGACGGCTCAGTTTTCCGGGCAAAATCAAAAGGCCTGATCTGCAGGGAACTAATGAGTTTATCAATAATCCCGCTGGCTTTTGCCGGCCCTAAGGCTTTTTCCAGCATCTCCTTGGCATAATCAATCCCGCCGATTGCCAGGTAATTCTGGGCCAGGCATAATTCATAAAACTCCTCCAGCACAGCTTCTTTGACCTCCGGGTTCACCCGGCGCATATTGGCAATCTCCAGGGTGACATCCTCGATCTCATCTTCATCCAGGTGTTTTAAGATCTGCGCCGAAATTTCCGAACCCAGTGAGATAAGTAAGATGGCGGTTTTTTGTCTCCCTGTCAAGTCACGAGTCTGTGCCATATTTCCACTCCCTAACCCGCGCGTACGCGCCTAATCCTCCAAAATCCAAGCCTTGAGCAAAGCGGCGACGTCCTCCGGTTTCTCCGTGGCCAATTTCTGCAGGAACTCCTGGCGCTGCCGGCGCCGCTTCTCCTCGGCGGAAAGCTCCTCTTCCTCCAGGGCGGCGGCTTCCTCTTCTTCGCCGCCAACCACCACGTCGACGGTGGGCGGCCGGCGGGTCGTAGCCACTATTCTCCAGGCAAAGACTGCTCCCAGCACCAAAACTAAGAAAAGAGCCGCCCAGTTGAGCACCGCCTGCCAGGAAAAGGCCTCCGGTTCGGGACGAAAGACCTCCGGTTCGGCAAAGGGTATACTCACCACCGAAATCGTATCGCCCCTGGCCATATCATAACCGACGGCGGCGCCGGTCAGCTCTTCAATCTGGGCTTGCAACACCGGGGACAACTCCTGACCGATCAAGAGGGCCACATTGATCCTTTCCACCCGCCCGGGTGTTTTTATCAGGTGCTCCTCAATCCGGTCGATTTCATAGTTGACAATTCTTTCTTCCCGGCTGTAAACGGCCTCCTGGTCATCGCCGAAACGGTATTCGGTGATATTCGAATCCGTTCCGGGGATTCCCACCGGCCGTACTCCCCCTTGCCCCTCGTAAGCCTCACGGATCTCCTGTTCGCTCCGGGGAATCCCCCGGGTGCCGAAGGTTTCTTTCCTAATCTCCTGTTGGTCAAAGTTCATCTCCACACTGACCCTGGCCGCCACCTGCCGCAGGCCAAAGGCTTTGCCCAAGAGCCTCTCCAGGCTCTTCTCCAGATCCTTCTCCAAAGCGCGCCTGGCGGCGTACTGATCCTCAAACCACGAAATGGTGGTATGCTCTTTTTCCTGCATCAGTTCGGTCAGGTCATTGGCGAAGTTATCGATGATCGTTATGTTTTCCACCGACATCCCCACTACCGTCCCGGCCACCAGGTTGGCGATGGCCGAGATCTGGCGGGGGGAAAGGATATTGGGCGCCGCCAGTTTCAAAGTAATGGCTGCGGAAGGCGGTTTTACTTCATCCCAAAAAACCGGTTCTTGATCCGGAAGGTCCAGAATGACATGGGCGTCCAAAATCCCGTCGATCTCCCGGAGGGTGCGACGGATTTCGTTCTGCAAAGCCCGCTGGTAATTCACTTGGTTCAGAAAATGGGTTGTCCCCAGGCTTGTCCGGTCGAAGATCTCCCAGCCCACGATCCCCCCTTTGGGGATGCCGGCCTTCATCAACTCCGCCCGGACTTCCGAGGCGTTTGGCACATAAAGGGCATCTTTGGCCTTCCGGTATGGTATATTCATCTCCCGCAGGCTGCCGATGATCTCGTCCTGTTCAATCTGGGAGAGGTTGCCATAAAGCAATTCATATTCAACCTTGCTGATCTGGTAGACAAAAAAGCTGAAAGCGACTAAGAACAGAACCGTCCCACCGATCAGGAAGAGCCGCTTCCGCTTGTCCATTTTTTCCCAGATCTGCCGTAACTGCTCCAACAATTTCCCCACTATCCCTTTCCCTCCTTAAGAAGGGATATCTCGCGCCCCTCCGGCGCGCGCTCCTCCGGTATGTACCTTTCTCCGTCTCATGCATGCACCGCGCGTCGCCACGCTAAACCCGCGTCTACGCAGAACAATCTTTATACCGTCATCCGCATAAACTCCTGGTATGCCTCGAGCAACCGGTTGCGGATCTGTACCGTCAGTTCCAAGGCCAAAGCGGCTTTCTCCGCGGCAATCGTCACCTCGTGGATATTCTCCACGGTACCCGCGGCCAGTTGCCGGTCGAGTTTATCCGCTTCCAACTGCAGATCGTTGACGTATTGCAGGGCATCGCGGAAGACCTGACGAAAGCTCTTCCCGGCCTCCGCCGGCCGGGGTTGATGCTGTTTTCCGGTCGCCTGCAGAAAAACTGTCCCCGGCTCAATCCTCATCGTTCTCACCTCTTTGTCGTCAGAAAATCAATTGCCCACGAACAAAGAAAAAGGCGTAAACTGCCAATCCTTTGGCAATTACTCCAGAACGTCCTTTTCCCTCCGTGGGCAGGTATGGCGCGCGCACGCGCTTCCCTTTATCAATCTATGTCTGTGCCCCCGCGGATGCGGGTTTCTCTTAAGACCTAAGCCCTGCCGATCCCCAGTGCCGCCCGGTATAACTCTTTCTGCGCATTGAGCGCCGTTACATTGGCTTCATAAGCCCGTCCGGCCTCGATCAGGTTGACCATCTCATTGATGATGTTGACATTGGGATAGAATACGTAACCATCCCGGTCCGCATCGGGATGCCCGGGCTCGTACACCCTGCGGAAGGGCGAAGGGTCGTCTTGCACAGCAACAACCCGCACTCCCCCGGGCCGGGCCCCGTCCGCAGCAGCCAGGTTTTCGGCAAAGACCGGTACCTTCCGGCGGTAAGGCCCTCCTTCCGGAGTCCGGGTCGTATTGGCATTGGCAATGTTGGCGGAGATCAAATCCAGCCGGAGCCTTTGGGCGGTTAAGGCTGTGGCGTTAATCGTCATGGCCTGGAAGAATCTCATCGCCTATCATCTCCCTTCAATCGCCTTGCGCAGATTCTGGAATTTGCCGGTCAACCGCTGGGCCACCGATTGGTAGTAGAGGGTGTTCTGCGCCAGCCGGACGCTTTCCACATCGAGATCCACATCATTCCTATCTACCCGTGCCGACCACCGCCCGTGCCAAGCGCCACCGGCGGTCCGGTCGGTGCCGGGAAGATGCAGGGGGTGTGTTCTGGCTAGGCTCAGTCTCTCGGCCAAAACCTGCGGGAAATCCAGCTCCATCCGTTTGTAGCCGGGAGTGTCGACATTGGCAATATTATGGGTTAAGATCTTCTGCCGCTCGGCTGCCCAATCCAGAGCGGTGGTGAGAAATTCAACAGTTCTGGAGAACATGGTTTTTTCCCCCCTTGCTTTACCCGTCTCCTATTTCCTTTATCGGTACCCTCTTCCGGGAAGTTTAGGGGGTTTTTCCGGCGTTTCCCGGTTTCACCTCCCTTTTTGTGGTTTTTCGTCCTATTTCTTATGTATCCTTATTTCCCCCGCCGTTTGAGTTCGGCAAGGAAATTACCGTTTTTGACCTTGATGTATGTACCCTTCATCCCCAGGGAGCGCGATTCCAGCACCCCGGCGCTCTCCAATTTCCGCAAGGCATTGACAATTACCGAGCGGGTAATCCCGATCCTGTCCGCCACCTTGCTGGCAACCAGAAACCCTTCTTCTCCCCCCAATTCTTTAAAGATACCCTTGATCGCCGCCAATTCCGAATAGGAGAGGGAATCCAGGGCAATACGGACATTGGCCAGTTTTCCGATTTTTGACGGTTCTTTCCTGCCCATAAAGACCGCAGCGACCAGTGCCGCCACTTCCAATAAGGCCATCTCCTCCTCAGAGAATTCCCGCTTGCGCGCCAGGATCAGGCTGCCGGCCTTTTCTCCGTTGTAAAGGAGGGGAAAGAGGGAAACCAGGAACCCCCGGGAAAAACAGTCGCCTTCTGCAAAGAGGCAGGCCTCCAGGGGAAGATTCACAGCGGGCTGGAAGAGAAAGGTCATCCTCTGGTGGAACTGGGGGGCCAGACTCTCCCCGGGCTCCTTTTGCGTACAAACCCTTCCCTGCTCATAAAAGGAACCAACCACAGTCCCGTCATTGGCGATCAGGTAGACGTTACTTTCCAAAACCGCCCCCATCTTTGCCGCGGCGGTCTCCAATTCGATGGTTGCCCCATCTTGCGTCAAGATATCCCGGATGTGCCGTATCCGCTCCAGTACAGACATGGAAATCGCACTCCTTTACAAGTGGTCAGAGAATGTAGCGTTTCAAATCCTTATACTGCAAGATCTTCTCCAGTCTCTGCCGGACAAAATCCTCGTCAATCTCCACATCCCGGCCTTGGTATTCCGGGGCGTCAAAGGATATCTCCTCCAGCACCTGTTCGAGGATGGTATAGAGGCGCCGGGCGCCGATATTCTCTTGTTCCTTGTTCAATTGAAAAGCGATCTCCGCCATGGCCCGGATCGCCTGTGGGGCAAAACGCAAATTCACCCCTTCGGTCTTTAATAAAGCCGTCTCCTGTTTCAAAAGGGCGTTTTCCGGTTCCACCAGTATCCTTTCGAAATCATCCGCGGTCAACGCTTCAAGCTCTACCCGGATGGGAAACCTCCCTTGAAACTCGGGGATCAGATCCGACGGTTTGCTGATATGAAAAGCGCCGGCCGCAATGAAGAGGATATGGTCGGTACTCACCGGCCCGTATTTGGTCCAAACCGTACACCCTTCGACAATCGGGAGGAGATCCCTTTGCACCCCTTCCCTGGAGACATCGGGCCCTTTCCCCCCGGCCGTGCCGCAGATCTTGTCTATTTCATCGAGGAAAATAACGCCCGACTCCTCCGCCCTGACCACGGCCTCGCGGGTGCATTCCTCCCAATCCACCAATTTCTCCGCTTCCTGCTGGGTAAGGATCTTGCGGGCTTCCGCCACCGGTACCCGGCGCCGGCGCATCCGCCTGGGCATCATTGAACTGAAAAAATCCTGCAATCCCTGGCCGATCTCTTCCAAACCGCTCTGGCCAAGAAAGCCGATCATGGGCGGCGCCGATTCCTCCACCTCAATCTCGACCGTCTCCGTTTCCAGTTCGCCCCGGCGGAGCCGCGCCCGGATCTCTTCCGGGTCAACCCCGGCCACAGGTTCGGGCTGCGGCGGCCGCCCCTTGTCAGGAGCAAACATCTCAAAGATCCCCATCGGCCCGCTGCTGCGCCCGGGCTTCTCCAGGCCGGCCAGGATCCGGACCAAACGGTCTTCCGCATTGGCGGCGGCCTTCTCCTGGACGGCGGCGGTCTTCTCTTCCTTCACCATCCGGACAGCCGTCTCCACCAGATCCTTAATCATCGACTCCACATCCCGGCCGACGTAACCGACTTCCGTAAATTTGGTCACTTCGACCTTGATAAAGGGGGCGTTCACTAACCGTGCCAGCCTCCTGGCGATCTCGGTCTTCCCCACGCCCGTGGGGCCGATCATCAATATATTCTTCGGCCGGATCTCCGCCCGCAGTTCCGGTGGGAGCTGCCGGCGGCGCTGCCTGTTGCGCAGGGCGATGGCCACCGCCCTTTTCGCCCTTTTCTGGCCGATAATATGCTTGTCAAGTTCTTTAACGATCTGTTGCGGGGTGAGATTAACCTCGGTCACTGGCTTTAGGCCTCCAATTCCTCAATGTGGATTTGGGCATTGGTATAAATGCAGATCCGGGCGGTGATCTCCATGGCCGCGGCCACAATTTCCCTGGGGGAAAGCTGGGTATATTGCCGCAGGGCCCGCGCGGCGGCCAGGGCGTAAGGGCCCCCCGAACCGATGGCTGCCACCCCGTCATCGGGCTCGATCACCTCGCCGGAGCCGCTCAAAAGCAAGAGGTGTTCCTCATCGGCAACCAGCAATAATGCTTCCAGCCGCCGGAGCATCCGGTCGGTCCGCCATTCCTTCGCCATCTCCACCGCGGCTCTGACCAACTGCCCGTTGTACTCCTCCAGTTTCCCCTCAAAAAGGCTGAAAAGGGCAAAGGCGTCGGCCACTGCACCGGCAAACCCCGCCAAAACCCGGTCGTGATAAAGGCGGCGGATCTTATGGGCCCCATGCTTGACGATGGTCTGCCCCATGGTCACCTGCCCGTCGCCGGCCATGGCCACCTTCCCGTCTTTATGCACAGCGAGAATGGTTGTGCCGGTCATCGTCTCCATTCCTTTCCCTCCTGCCATTCCGGCCGTCGCCCGCAGGCCTTGCCTTTCCCGGCGGCACCCGCTTTTTTCAGGTATCCGGATGGGTTACTAAGCCCGCGGGTGAGCCCGGTCATAGACACTCCGGATTTTTTCGCGGCTGAGGTGGGTATAGACCTGGGTCGTAGAAACGCTGGCGTGCCCCAGCAATTCCTGAACCGCCCGGAGATCGGCGCCGCCCTCCAAAAGATGGGTGGCAAAGGAATGCCGTAACGTATGCGGGGAAACTTTTTTGTTGAGGGCAGCCTTTTTAACATACCCATCCAAGAGCCGCCGTACGCTGCGGGTGGAGAGGCGTTCCCCCCTCCTGTTCAAAAAGACCGCCTTCTCTCCGGGGCCCTTTCCCCGGTTGCGTAAGAGATGCGGCCGTCCCCGCGTCAGGTACTCCCGGAGGGCGCGGCAACCCTTCCTGCCCAAGGGTACCAGCCTTTCTTTGCCGCCCTTGCCAAAAACCATGAGGTAACCGCGGTCCGGATCCAAATCTTCCAGGTCCAAACCGGTTAATTCACTCACCCGGATCCCGGCCCCGTACAACAATTCCATAATCGCCCGGTCCCGCAGGCCAAGGGGGGTGAAGGGCGGCAACGCCAGGAGTTCCTCAATCTCCTTTTGGTAAAGAAAACGGGGAAGCCGTTTCTCCTTTTTTGGGTTATGTATATGCAATAACGGATTTTTTTCCACAACCTCCAAGCGGGTTAGGTACTTAAAGAACGACCGGAGGGAAGCAAGCTTCCGGGCAACCGTCGCCCGGGAAGCGCCCCCTGTTTTCAGCCGGGCCAGGTATTCCCGGAGGTGGTGGTGGTCCACCTCTTCCCAGCTTTCAAGGGCTTTTTCCCGGGCGAATTGCAGGAACTGCCTCAGATCAACGGCATAGTTCTCCAGTGTATGCGGGGAGTAGTTCTTTTGCTTTAAAATCTGCAAAAAACCTGCCACATGTTGGTCCAGCACACCAATCCCCTTCCGGCTTGTATGCGTTAAACCTGCCAGTACCTAGCCAGTTCCTTTTGTTAACTGTCATGGTATAATTATCATAACATAACATAATAGATTTGACAATCAAAAAATTCTGTAATTATTAAAAATTTGTTCTCCCCATTAAATTCTGATTCAATTCTCCTTCCCATGAATAGAGGGATTATTTATATATAATAATCTATATAATAATATTCAGAATTTTTTCAGTCTTTGATTTCCCCGGAAAAAGCGGCGAGCACTGCCAGGGCCCTCTCCGCCAGCGCCTTCTTTCTCTCTTTCTTCCCGAGTTTTCCCCCGGCCAATGGCGGCAAAAGCCCAAAATTAAAATTCATCGGCTGGAAATGCGCAGGGTCCGCCGAGGTGATGTAGGCAAGAAGCGCCCCAATCGCCGTTTCTGCCGGGAAGGCCACGGGCGGCCGTCCGTGCCAGTGGCGGGCCAGGTTGATGCCGGCGACAAGGCCGGCGGCGGTGGATTCCACGTAGCCCTCAACCCCTGTCATTTGCCCGGCAAAGAAGAGATCCTCATCGCTGCGGAGCTGGAGGGTGGGGAGGAGCAGTTCCGGGGAGTTGATAAAGGTATTGCGGTGCATCATCCCGTACCGGGCAAACTCCGCCTTTTCCAGCCCGGGGATGAGCCGGAAGACCCTTCTTTGCTCCGGACGGCGCAGGTTGGTCTGGAAACCCACCATATTATAGAGGGTTTTTTCCCGGTTTTCCGGGCGTAATTGGACGACCGCGTAAGGCCGACGGCCGGTACGAGGGTCCACCAGCCCCACCGGTTTCAGCGCCCCGAAGCGCAGGGTATCCTTACCCCGGGCGGCCAGGACCTCCACCGGCAGGCAGCCCTCGAAGAAATGCTTTCTTTCCTCCGGTAAGTGAGCCTGGCTGATCTCCGCCGTCCGCAGATTCTCCCAGAAAACCTCATACTCCTCCTCGGTCAACGGGCAATTCAGGTAGTCGGCTTCGCCCTTGCCGTAGCGGGAAGCGGCAAAGATCTTTGAAAAGTCGAGGGATTCGGCGGTCAGGACCGGTGCGGCGGCGTCGTAAAAATAAAAATAATCCCTGCCCAAGATCTCCCGGAGCCACTGGGAAAAGGCAGGTGAAGTCAATGGCCCGGTGGCGACCACCGCCGGCTGCCCCGGCGGGATGGAGAGAACCTCCTGGCGTACCACCTCAATCCGGGGGTGGCCGGTTATGGCCGCTGTCACGCCGGCGGCAAATTCTTCGCGGTCCACGGCCAGGGCCCCGCCCGCCGGGATCCTGGTCCGGTCGGCAACCCGCATAATCAGCGACCCGAGGCGGCGGAGTTCCTCTTTTAAGAGCCCGGCCGCGCTCTCCAGGTAATCGGCTTTCAGGGAATTGCTGCAGACCAATTCCGCCAGGTAAGAAGTGTGGTGTGCCGGCGTCCGGGTATGGGGCCGCATCTCCAGCAAGCGCACGGGCACACCGGCCTCCGCCAGTTGCCAGGCGGCTTCACTGCCGGCCAGCCCGCCGCCGACGACCCAGACCGGGCCGCGCCTGGCCGTGTCCGTCATTTTTCAGCCCCCTTTTTTACCGGTTCCCGGAAGCCACACCCTTGGGAACAGACAATCTCCTCCCCCCGGCTTTTCGTGGTCTTGAGAACGCAGAAGGCCCCGCACTGCGGGCAAGATTTTTCCACCGGCCGGTACCAACTGATAAAATTGCATTTTGGGTAGTTGCTGCAGCCGTAGAACTTCCGCCCCTTCTTTGTCCGCCTTTCCACCACCTTGTTCCCGCACTGGGGACAGGAAACGCCCGTTTCGACCAGGATCGGCTTGACATTCCGGCATTCGGGATACCCCGGGCAGGCCAGGAACCGCCCGTAACGGCCGGTTTTATAGACCATCTTCCGCCCGCACTGCTCGCACTGGACGTCGCTGACCTCGTCAGCCAGTTTTACCCGTTCAATTTCGGTTTCCGCCTTAGCCAGATCCTTGGCAAAGGGCCCGTAAAACTCCTGGATTACTTCCACCCAGTCGGCACGGCCGGCGGCAATCAAATCCAGTTTTTCCTCCATCCCGGCGGTAAAATCCGGGTCAATGATCTCCGAAAAATGCTCTTTTAAGAGTTCAACCACGACGCACCCCAGTTCGGTCGGGACAAAGCGCTTCTTCTCCAGGAGCACATAACGGCGGCGCAGGATCGTATCGATGATCGGCGCGTAGGTACTCGGCCGGCCAATCCCTTTCTCCTCCAAAGCCCGTACGAGCATGGCTTCGGTATAACGGGGAGGCGGCTGGGTAAAATGCTGTTCCCCCTTTACCTCTACCAAGGAAAGGGCGGCCTTCTCTTCAATCTCTGGGAGCGCCGGTTCTTCCTCTTTTTTCTCCTCATCGATCCCCTCCTGGTAAAGGGAGAGAAAACCGGGGAACTCCACCCGGCTGCCGGAGGCCCGGAAAAGAAAACGGCCGCCGGTAATCTCTATGGTCAAAACCTCAAAGACGGCCGGGCGCATCTGGCTGGCTAAAAACCGGTTCCAGATCAGTTCATAGAGACGGAACTGGTCCTTGGTCAAATAGGGTTTTACCGACTCCGGCCGGCGCGCGGCGCTGGTCGGGCGGATCGCTTCGTGAGCCTCCTGGGCGCCGGCGACCTTTGTCTTATAAACCGGTGGCTTCGCCGGCAAAAACTCCCGGCCAAAAAGGGAGAGAATTACGTCCCTGGCTTCTTCCTGTGCCTCGGTGCTCACGCGCAGGGAATCGGTGCGCATATACGTGATCAGACCAACGCTGCCCTCTTTACCGATCTCCAGCCCTTCATAGAGTTGTTGCGCCAAGGCCATGGTTTTTTTGGCGCTGAACCCCAGTTTGCGCGAGGCTTCCTGTTGTAAGGTGCTGGTAATAAAAGGAGGGGCGGGGTTCCGCATTTTTTTCTTTTTTGTCACCGCCAAAACCCTGTAGGACTTACCGGCTTTGATCTCTTCTTCCAGCTTCCGCGCGGTGGCTTCGTCGGGGATTACCGCTTTTTCCCCGTCAATCTGGGTGAGTTTCGCCGGGAAATCCTCTCCCGCCCCGGCTTGCCGCCGGCCGCCTTTCGCGCCGGCCTCTTCCCTGCCGGTACGGAAAATACCCGTGATTGTCCAATACTCTTCCTGCTTGAAATCTTCAATCTCTTTTTCCCGGTCACAGATGAGGCGCACGGCCACCGACTGGACCCGGCCGGCGGAAAGACCCCGCTTTACTTTGCTCCAGAGCAGAGGGCTGAGTTTATAGCCTACCAGGCGGTCCAGAATCCTCCGCGCCTGTTGCGCATTGACCCGGTTGTGATCGATGGGGCGGGGGTGTTTAATGGATTCCGCCACCGCCTTCTTGGTGATCTCGTTAAATTCAATCCGGCAAGGCGCCGAAGGATCCAAATTCAGGGCCTGGGTCAGATGCCAGGAGATGGCCTCTCCTTCCCGGTCCGGGTCGGTGGCGAGGAAGACCCGTTCAACCTTTTTCACCGCATCTTTCAATTCCTTTATGATCTTGCCTTTCCCACGGATCGTTATATATTTGGGGCGGAAATTGTCTTCCACATCGATCCCGAATTGGCTGCGGGGCAGATCAATGACATGGCCCATGGAGGCCTTTACCTGATAAGACCGGCCAAGGAATTTCCCGATTGTTTTCGCTTTGGCCGGTGATTCGACAATTACTAGAGTCCGGGGCAATGAAAGCACCTCCTCGTTACTCGTGCCCGCGATCTATCCTGCTGCTACGCGCCGGTTCGCCTGGTATTGACGGTATTATCTATATTGTTTATATATTATTTATCGGTGAGCCGCTGGTAAGTTTTTGTCGCAACGGCAAGCACCAACCCCTTCATCTCCAATATGGCCAGGGCCGCCCCAACCTCCGAGGCGGGCAGGCCGCTCTCCCGCACCAGCAGGTCAATATGGCAGGGACCGTCCGCCAGTAGTTGCCAAATCCTGGCTTCCGCCGTGGTAAGTCCCGCCGGTTCCGGTTTATCCCCGGTTTCCGTGGTGGCGGCCGTCTCTTCCCCTGCCGGGAACGGCAGGTTAAGGGCGGAAAGGATATCCGCGACTCCTTCCACCAAAGCCGCGCCCTGTTTAATCAGGCGGTTCGAACCCTGATTGGCCTTCCGGTTTACCGGGCCGGGAACGGCAAAAACTTCCCGCCCCTGTTCCAGAGCATGCCCGGCGGTGATTAACGAACCGCTGTCCGCTGCGGCCTCCACCACGACAACCCCCAGGCTCAAACCGCTGATGATCCGGTTGCGTACCGGGAAATTACCGGGCAGCGGTTCCGTCCCCGGGGGGAATTCGGAGCAGACCGCTCCCCGCCGGCTGATCTCCCGGGCCAACTCCTGGTTTTCCCGGGGATAAAGCCGGTCAAGGCCGCTGCCCAAAACAGCAATCGTCCGCCCGCCGCCGACCTCCAGCGCGCCGCGGTGAGCGGCGGTATCAATCCCCCGCGCCAGCCCGCTGACGACCGTGATCCCCTGGGCCGCCAGGCCGGCCGCCAGTTCCCGGGCGATCTCCAACCCCCCGGGGGTGGCGGACCGCGACCCGACCACCGCCACCGCCCATTGGTCTTCGTTTTGGAAATCGCCGGTATAATATAAGACCGGCGGGGGATCGGGGATCCTTTTCAGGAGCGGCGGGTATTTCTCCTCCGGGTACAGCACGTACTTAATGTTCTTTGTCTTCAGCTTCTCCCATTCTTCTTCCACATTGACCCTGCGCCGGTAGGCAAGGAACTCCCGGGCCAATTTCCGGCCGATGACACCGGCAAGGAGTGCGGGGGATGCGGTCCAGGCTTCTCCGGCACTGCCGAAAGCCTCCAGCAACCGGAAGAACCGCCTGGGGCCAATCCCCGGCACGCGGCTTAACGCCAGCCAGTACCAGGCTTCTTCCTGTAACATCCTTCTCCCTCCCGTAATCAAGAGCCGGACCTGTTTCTTGTCTTGTCTTACGGGGGTTGCCTGCGCTCTCTTGGCGCGGCTTGTCGCTGGCGTTTACTTCTTGCGGGTATTCTATTGCAACAAGCCTAAAACTCGTCTCGGTGCTTTTCTCGACGCGCTTGCGCGCTTACACGGGCGTGCGCTCCCCCCCAAGCAGGGCAGGGCGGAGTCCGGCCTCTACTTTTTCCGGTACCAACAGCTGAAGGGCGGCGGGTTCCTTTTTCACGCCCAGCCACCCTAAACCGGAGATATAAAACTCTTGCCCTGGCTCTATCTCCACCACCTGTTCCAGGCGTTTCCCGCTCCACCCGGAACATTCCGGGCAGGTAACCCGGAGCCAATCCGGCGCCTCCGCCAACAAGGTCTCAGCTTTACTGGCGCTGGTGCGGTGGAGGGTTACCCGGTCGCCGGCAAAAAAAACCATGGTCCGCGGGGAAGAAGACAAATTCCTGCAAGCAACCAGGTCACCGAAGAGCACCGCTCCTCCGGGCGGCAACTCCCAGAGCTTGACGTTTAAACGCCGGCCTGGCAATAACTTGCCGGCACAGGCGGGACATAGATGATCCGCCATTCTGGTCCCGGGGACCAGTCCCGGGGTGTCAAAAAGCTCAATCCCGTATTTCTCCCACTTCCAGCCGGTCACACCTTGTGTTGTCCCCGGATACGCGGAGACCGTTGGGGCAACCGCCGTTTTCCCTCGCTGTTTCCCCGTTCCCCCTGTGCCCAGCAACAGCCGGAGCAACGAGGATTTTCCGGTGTTGCTTGCACCGGCAACCACCACCCTCCCGCCGGGCGGCAGGGAAAAAGAGCGGAAATCTATCCCCCCTTCGGGGCCAAACCCTTTCTCTTTGGTGCTCACAGTCTTAACCGCCTCAAGGCTGTGGGAAGGGAAACGCCTTTGCCACAAGGCTCCGGCCCATGCCGCCACCTCCCGGCGGGGGGTCCGGGGCGGGATGAGGTCGCTTTTATTCACTAATAGTATTATCCGCCGGCTCAGTAATGACGGCCAGTCCAGGGCGAGGGAACCCTCCAAATCAAAGAAATCCGTCACCAGCAAAGCCAGGTCGGCCTTGCCGGCAACAGCCCGCACCAGCCCGGGGAAGTCGGCTCCAGCCTCCGTCCCCTCAAAACTGCCGTAATGAACCAGCCGGTAACAACGGCGGCAGAGGAGGGCGGCGCCGGCCTTCTCCGGCGGGATAAACCCGGGCGCCGTTGGGTCCAGGCTCTGCAGCGCGACGCCGCATCCGGAACAAACACGGTCACTCACGGAAGGATCCCTTTTTCCCGGAATTTCTTTACCACCAACCGTTCGAGCCTCCTCACCGCTTTGGTACTGAACAACTCCTTGGTCGACAAGGGCGTGGTCCAAATGGTATAGAGCCCCATCCGGTTCCCGCCCCAGATATCGGTAAAGATCTGGTCGCCGATAACCGCGGTCTCCCGGGGGGCTGTGCCCAGGATCTTTAAAGCCTGCCGGAATGGGGATTTCCGGGGTTTGACCGCCCGGGAAACCCAGGGGACCCCCAAACTCTCCCCCACCGCCCGCACCCGGTGTTCCAAGGCATTGGAGAGGATGCAGACCTTTATCCCGGCATCCTTGATTTCCTGGACCCAGTCCCGCATGCGGCAGCCGATTTTATCTTCTCCCCAGGGTACTAAAGTATTATCCAGGTCAATAATCAACCCGCGCAAACCCCGGCGCAAAAAAAAGCCGGGCGTCAGTTCGCAAGGCGTGTTTATAGTGGCACGGGGTGATAATCTCTTCCACAATCGCCTTCCCCTCGCTATTCATCTTTGTTTTCCAAGAGATTCCGGGTAAGGACGTTTTCTATTATACCACAGGGCAAAGGAGATTTGTCAATCTCCCGCCATTTCCTGAAAGACAAAAGGGCCGCACCTTTGCCTGGTCCAGGCAAGGATGCGGCTCTCCATCGTTGTTCCGGGTGCCGGGCAAGCCTGTCTTAGATATACTCCCCATTGGCGCGGCGCCGGCGGAACCTGGCGCCCAAAGCGTCGAAAACGGCATAGATTACCGGTGTAATTATCAAGGTCAAAATTGTCGAAGTGGTCATCCCGCCGATTACCGCCACCCCCATGGAAGCGCTCATCTCCGCCCCTTCGCCAATACCCAGGCTCATGGGGACCAGCGCCAGGATGGTGGTTAAGGAGGTCATCAGAATTGGGCGCAGCCGGATCGACCCGGCCTCGACAATGGCCTCATTGAGCTTCATCCCCCGGCGCCGGAGGTTATTGATATAGTCCACCAAAACAATGCCGTTGTTCACTGCGATCCCGACCAGCATAATCAGGCCGATGATCGAGACCACCGAGAGGTTATGGCCGGTGATGAAAAGGGCCCAGATGACACCGATCGCCGCCAATGGCACAGTGGACATGATGGTGAAAGGATGGACAAACGATTCAAACTGGGCGGCCATGATCATGTAGACAAAAAGCGCCGCCAGGAGCAGGGCAAGGAATAATTCGCCAAAAGCCTCGTACATCTCCTGGGCCTCCCCGCCAATCTCCAGGCTGTACCTGGGGGGCAGCGGGTAGGAGTTGGCAATTCTCAGAAATTCCTGGGATACGCTGCCCAAGTCGGTGCCGGCAACCCCGGCGGAGACCGTCACCACCCGTTGCTGGTCCTCCCGCCTGATGCTCACCGGGCCCTGCATGGTGATGAAAGAGGTTACCTCCCGCAAAGGAACGGCCGCTCCAAGCGGTGTGGAAACCGTCAGCGCGTACAGGTCGTCAATTTTCGGCAGGTCATCCCGGCGCAGGCGGACAAGGACATCATACTCCTGGCCGTCGATCCGCAATTTGGTAGCGGTGGTCCCCTCGATGGCTGTCCGGACCTGTGCAGCAATGGTATAGGCGTTAAGTCCCCAGGCGGAAGCCTTCGCCCGGTCAACGACCAGCCGGAGTTCGGGCCGGCCGATCTCCAAGCTGGAGGTGACCTCCCTGGCGCCTTCCACCTGTTTCAAGAGTTCCACCAGGTCGTTGGCGATCTCTTCCAAGGTCGTAAAGTCATCGCCCTTGATTTTGAGGCTGAGGCGCTGGGCGCCCATGCCCCCAAACATGGTGGTAGCGGAATAAGCGCTGATGGTCGCGCCGGTAATGGACGCCACCCCCCTGCGGACCTCTTCCACGACTTCCTCCACCGGACGGCGTCGATTCTCCTGTAAACGCACGATATAATTGGCCTGGTCCGGGGAACTGCCGCCGAAACCCGGGCCGCCCCCGGCGCCGACGCTGACCATGATCGTCTCAATCTCCGGGATTCCCGCCAGGACGGCATCGACCTCTTCCACTACGGCGGCAGTCTCCACGAGCATGCTCCCCCTGGGCATCTGAATATTGACGAAAAATTCTCCCTGGTCCATTGGGGGGATAAATTCCATGCCAATCCGGGGAATAAGGAAAAGAGTCCCGACAAAAACGAGCAAGGTGAGGAAAAAGACGGTTTTCTTATGGGCCAACGCCCAGCCCAGAACCTGCCGGTATCTCCCGCGAAAAGCGGAGTAGAATCCGCCCTCTGCATTCCCCGGTCCTTCTTCCATAGCCGTCTCTTTCTTCCGCAGCCGCAAAAACCTTGAACAGAGCATCGGTACCAGCGTCAAGGCGACAAAGAGCGATACCAGCAAGGAAAAACTGACGGTCAGGGAGAGTTCACGGAAGATTTGCGCCGCCAACCCCCGGGTGAAGACTACCGGCAAGAAAGCCACCATGGTGGTGAGGGTGGAAGCGGTGATCGCCATCCCCACTTCGGAAGCGCCGTCGCGGGCCGCGTCAGCCAGTGAAGCCCCTTCCTGCCGCAAACGGTAGGTGTTTTCCAGGACGACAATGGCGTTGTCGACCATCATGCCCACACCCAGGGCCAACCCGCCTAGGGTCATCATGTTAATAGTCAACTTGCCAAAGTAGATCAGGGCAAAAGTGCCAATAATCGAGATGGGAATGGCCACCGCAATAATCAAGGTGCTGGCGAGGTTCTTTAAAAACACCAGCAGGATGAAGACGGCGAGGAAACCGCCGACAATCGCATTATCCCGCAGTTCCTTGATGGCCTCTTGAATAAACTCGGCCTGGTCCTGAACAACACCGACGGTAACTCCCTCTTCCAAACCGGCGCGGATCGCCTCCAGTTCCCGGTGGACCCTCCGGGATACGTCAACCGTATTGGCGCCGGCCTCCTTTTGAATATTCAAACTGACGGCGGGTTCACCATTGAACAAAACATAACCGGTTTGCTCCCGGTGAGTATCGGTGATCTCCGCAATCTCGCCCAGTTTGACGGCGCCGCCGGCCGGTGTGACCAAATTGATCCCTGCAATGTCGTTGAGATCGGTAAACTCCCCTAAGGTGCGGACGACCAATTCCAAAGTCCCGGTCTGCGCGTAACCGCCGGGAAGGTTCAGATTCTCCGCCTGTAAGGTCTGGACCACATTTTGCAGGGACAAGCCGTAGGCATTGAGCTTCTCCTGGTCAATATCGACATTAATCTGCCGGACCAGGCCGCCGGCCACACTGACCGAGGCCACGCCGGGGATCCTCTCCAGCCTGGGAGCGATCTCGTCCTCGGCGATCTGTTTTAATTTGGCCTGGCCGGCATTGCCGCTGACCGCCAGGTTCATCACGGGCATCATGGAGGGGTCAAATTTCACCACGAGCGGATCGCCGGCCTCATCGGGCAAAAACCCTTTGATCATATCAATTCTTTCTCTCACTTCCAAAAGGGCAAAATCCATATTCACGCCCCAGTCAAACTCCAGCATCACCCAGGATGTCCCGCCGGAGCTTTGCGAACTGATCCCGGTGATATTAGAGACCGTGGCCAGGGTTGCCTCCAGCGGCCGGGTGATCATATTCTCAACTTCAAAGGGGCCGGCCCCCTCATAAGTGGTTATCACCGCCGCTACCGGTATATTCATCTTCGGCATCAGGTCCAGCTTCAGGCGGCCAAGGGAAACCACGCCCAAAACCACGACCAGAAGAAAGACCATCACTACAGCCACCGGACGTCGAATGGATAGAGCAGGAAGGTTCATTTTTTCACCTCGACTAACATCCCGTCTTTAACCTGGTGTTGTCCGCGGATGATCACCAAATCCCCTTCGGCCAGGCCGGCCGCGACCGCGGCCTGTTCCCGGCTTTCGAGACTGATGGTGATCTCCCGCCGGACTGCCCGGTTATTCTCCACCACATAGGTATAGGTCCGGGCGCCGTCATAGAGGACTGCGGCCACAGGGATCAGCAGGGTATCCTTTTCCACGGCCGTCACCAGGGCGGCGCTGCCAAGCATCCCGGCGCTAAGCTCCCCGCCGGAATTATCGACAATTATCTCTACAGGGAATTGCCGGTTTTGCCGGTCGGCCAAGGGGCTCACCGTTAAAACCCGCCCGGGGAAAACCCTTCCCGGCCAGGCATTGGCCGTAAGGGTGACCGTATCCCCCGGCTTGATGAGTACCACCTGGGTCTCAGGGACAAAAACCTTCGCCTTCATTTTACTGTGGTCAATAATGGTGCCAACAGGGGTCCCGGTCGCGCAGGCCCCGCCTTCTTCCACATTCAGTTCGGCGACGGTCCCGGAGATCTCCGCAGTCACCCGGGTATGCTCCCACTGGAGCTTCGCCATTTCCAAGGCGATGGCCGCCTGTTTCTCCCCTTCCACCGCCGACTGGTAGCCGGCCTTGGCCGACTCGTACTGCAACTTGGCGGCATCCATCTGCTGCTGGGAGATCATTTGCCGTTCGAAAAACTCCTTGGCCCGCAAAAACTCTTCCTCCGCGTTGGCCAGTGCAATCTCGGCCTGGCCCACACCGGCCTTTGCCGCCCGTTGGGCCGCTTCCGCCTGTTTTACCCCCAGGCTGTACTGGCGGTCTTCAATTTCAAATAAAACGTCTCCTTTACGCACCCGGTCGCCCACCCCTACATGGACCCGGGCTACCGTCCCGGAGACCTTTGGGATAACCGGCACGCTACTTTGCGGGAGAAAGGTAACATTAAGGGTGGCGGTACGGACCAGGTCGCCCCGGACAGCCGCTGCCGTTTCCACCGGGACGGCCCATTCCGGCATCGCCTCTGTCATCATTGCCTGCCTGTTTGCACCGGAACCACCCCGGAGGAGAATAACCGCTACCACCACTAGGAGCACGAAAATGACAAGGAATATAACCCCACCTTTACGCATCGGGTTTTACCTCCTCAAGAAATCGCTCGATTTTCCCCATGGCTTGATAAAGCTCCATTACGGCCAGGAAGTAGTCATAGCCGGCTGACAATTCTTCAAACCGACACTGGTAAAGGGTGTTCTGGGCAGTCAAAACCTCCAGGTTCTGGGCTGCTCCCAACTCATACCTGGCGCGGGTAAATTCATAGTTTTCTTCCGCTTGTTCAAGGGTGAGGACGGCCAATTCCAAACCGTGTAGTTTTTCCGTAACCGCCAGGTGTTTCTGTCTTATCTCCAGTTTGATCCCTTCCACCGCCTGCCGGTAGTTGTATTCCCCTTTTTCAAGCGCGGCTTCCTTCTCCCTGACCTCCGCCAGCTTGCCGCCGCCGCTGAAAAGGGAGGCCTCCAACCCCAAGGTTACGGTAAGGGTGGGATCAGATAACCCCGGAGACTTGCTTTGGCTTTCCGCATAATTCCCCACCAGGGCAACGGTGGGTTTCCAAAAACCCTTGGCCATCCGTAAATTTTCTTCAGCGATAGCCAGGTAATACCGGAGACCCGCCAATTCCTTCCGGCACTCCAGGGCGGTACCGGTCGCCTCTTCCAAAGCAGGCAGGGGGAGATCCTTTTCCATCGCGGGAAGTTCCGCCAGGATTAGTTCCTCATCCCCGGTCAGGCCCAACAGGTTTTTAAGGTTCATCTCCGCCAGGGCCCGTCCGTGTTCCGTACGGGCCAACCCTTGTTCCGCCTGGGAAAGGCGGACCCGGGTCTCCAGGAGATCCGTTTTCGTGGCCGCTCCCAGCGCCATCTTTAACTCTACCATCTCCAGGTGTTCCTTAACGATCTCCACCTGCCTGCGGCTGATCTCCAGGAGCCCCTCGGCTTTTAAGAGATTCACGTAACCATTGACCGCGGCGGCGATCACCTCTTCCCGCCGTTTTTCATAATCGGCCCGGGCAGCCGCCAGGCCAAGGCTGGCCATCTTAATCCCCGAACTCACCTTACCGCCGGTATACAGCGGCCAGGTCAATGTAAGCCCGGTGGAATAGGACGGGTTGGGCATAATGCCAATACCGCCAATACCGCCACCAATTCCCCCCGGGATTTGCGGTTCCGGATCGATCTTGGTCCCGCTGGCACTCAAGGTAAGCCCCGGCCACCGGGTGGCCTCCGCCTTCTTTAAATTGGCTTCGGCCTCGGCAACGGCCGCTGCGGCGGCGCCTAAGTTGATCCGGTTTTCTAAGGCCATAGTCACCGCCTCTTCCAGGCTGATCCGGAGCGGATCACCGCCGCCGGCCGCCGCCGGGGAAGAAAGCAGGACCAGGATAAACAGGAGAAGGCCAAAACTCAGCGCCTCTTTTCTTCTCATCCCCATTCTCCTCACTCCCCGTCTTCCATACTTGCCTGGAGCTACTGTACTTTTCCAGGGACGCCCAGACCCTTAAAAAGGAGGTCATAAATGAAGTCCGCCGACTCCTCCAGGGAACAGCAGTTTTCTCCAAGCATATGCACTTTTCCAAACTCTATAACTATACCGGCAAAAGCCGTTGCCATCTGCCGGCTGTCCCAATCGGCCCGTACCAAACCTTCGGCCACACCTTTTTCAAAGAGCGCCCGGTTCAAACGGTAAAACTCCTTATTCCACTGCTGCAGCTTGTAATGGAACTCCATGGTAAACTCGCGGATGTTATTGAGGACCACCTTTCCCAGGCGGGAACCGCCAAATACCCGCAGGTATTCCAGGATAACCCGGTGAAACTTCTCACCGGTCGACAAATCCGGATCATCCTTAATCTTCACCACGTGTTGCAGCAATGTGGAGAAGATCTCTTCCATCATGCCGATAAAAAGCTCTTCTTTTCCTGGGAAATACCAATATAAAGTACCCTTGGCCACACCCGCCCTGTTGGTAATCTCGGATATCGTAGCCGCATGAAAACTCTTCTCGGCAAAAACCTCCGCCGCAGCTTGCAGAATCCGCTTTTTCGTCTCTTCCGCCTGTACCGGCCGGTGGTTTTCATTTTTCAGCAAGCAGTTACCCTCCTTCCCGACTCGACCGGGCGGTCAGTCAAAAAATATCATAACGGGAAAATCCCACCGTGTCAATACAAATCTGGTATTTGTCACGGATTTGTCAAATTACAAATTCCCGACGCGCTCTTGCCTCCCCGCGAACACTTAAAACCCGTTTCACCTGCGAGGGAAATAAAAAACGCAGCCGCCACCGGAAGAGCCGGCAGCGGCTGCGAATAACAAAAACCAGCCTTTTTCAGCTGCTTTTTATATGGATTTTAATGCAACCGGAATCCAATTAATTACACCGATTAGTAACGAATCATCCGGGCCGTCCGGCTCGGGGACCTTCGCACAACCGGCCAAAAGCACTGCAGCAAGCAGCAGGAGAATTGCTGGCACGCGCCGGCCTAAGAACCCTCTTCTCAAATCAACCCCTCCCAAAAGTTCCCTTCCATGCCAAGGTTTGCTATTATTGTGCCACTATGGTATATGGGGATCAACTTTTTCCAGTTGCCCGGTTTCCTGCTGCCCGTAAGCGCTTTGGTAATCAGGAGTATAGGACGGTTTTTCGTCTACGGGAATGGGGACCCCTTCCGCCAGCGATTCCAGAATGGCAAAGATGGTTTTGGCGTCGCCAAAAGCCATCTCCGGGGTTACAGCGATGGGCTCCTTGCCGGTGTAAGCATTGTAGAGATTAAGCAGTTCATTGTAGAACCCCCGCTGCGGGCGGTAGGAGATCTCCCTGGACGAACCGTCGGCATACGTCAGGTGGATTACCCCCGCATATCTGTCCGCCTGGTAAATCTGGCCTTTATCCCCAATGATCCGGAAGCCTGCCGGGGGGTCGATCAGTTCCCGCCCGCCGGCATAAAACGTGTACTGGCCGGTCAGGCCGCTCAGAAAACGCAAATTCACCTGCACTACTGCCAGTTGGCCCAGGGTGGAATCCTGATGGCGGCCAAAGGCGAAAACCTCATCAATCCCGCCAAAGATGTGGCGCAGGGCCGCCATGTCATGGACACCGCTGTCATAAAAGATCCCGCCGGGAAACTCCGGGTGTTGCCGCCATTCTTTAGCGGCAAAAGTATCCTGGCGCATTTCCGCAGGGAAGTCCTGTGCCCGGTGGTAAAGGAAATAGGCGGTTTCCCCGGTGTGTCCCTCCCGCACCAGATCCCGGAGGATATTGACATCCTCGTTATAACGGTAGTTCTCCGCGATCAGGATCGGGATCCCGTATTTTTTTGCCAACTCCCTATGGGCTTTTGCCTGCTCTAAAGTGGGCGCCAATGGCTTTTCCCCAATAATCGCCGGCGGTTTGTTTCTCCCGGAAACCACCTCCGCCACCCCGGCGGTCACCTTGTAATTGAGTTCAATCGGGACCATGATATCAATGACCTGCAGGTCGTCCCTGCGGGCCAGTTCCCGGTAATCGCTGTAGACGTCTTCCTCGGAAAGCCCAAGCCGGCCGGCCCAGTCCCGGGCTTTTTCCCTGTCTTGGTCGCAAAGGGCGGCAATCCGGAATTTATCACCCAATTCTTGATAAGCCGGGAGATGCAGGCGTTCAAAAGCCATCCCGGTACCGATAATACCTACGTTCAGTACGTCTGGCCGCTCCATTTTTCTCTCCCTTTCATACTCACATAAGAGTATAAGAGCTCATACTCACATAAGAGTATAAAAGGCCAAACCCGGAAGGTTTCAAACCCGAAGGTTCAAAACGGGAGGTTCGGCCTCTTGCCTCTCTTTGCACCGTGTCGCGCATATCACGCGCACCTGCGCCGTGCCTATATGCGCCGTACATGCGTGCACCGCGCATGTATGCGCGACCCTGCGTACACCCTTAGCTCTGCAAACTCTGTATTAACTGGGATATGCTTCCCTCGATCTGGTTTAGTTGCTGCTGGGCCATTTGTTCCGCCTGGGCCAATTCCTGCAATAGCTGGGCGTTTCTCTGTTCCGCCTGGCGCAACTGGCTGCAAAGCTGGCTCATCTGCCCCAGCGCCGACTGTAATTGTTGGTTGCTGAGCATTCTCTTCCCCCCTCAGTCTGTTTTCACCAACGATTTACAGTCTTGCCGGGAAGCCAAATTTTATACGCGCCAAGTTCTGCCCTTCTCCGCTCTCACTCTCTCGCGCGCGCTTCTCGCCACGCCAGTCTTGCATTGCACTCCATCCTTTCATCGTCTCACTCTCTCGCACGCGCGCGTCTCGCCTCATCCTTTCAGTACCACCAGGGGCTTGAGGGCGGCCACCGGGGTTATCAGGCCGGCCTCAACCATCGTTCTGATGACCTCGTCCGAATCCTTATAAGCGCCCGGCGCTTCGTCCCGGAGGTCCGAGCCGGTCCCGCTGGCCACCAGGATCCCCTTTTCTTTGGTGGAGGCGTAGAAATCCTCCCACGTGATAAGGGCCGCTTCCGTTTTTTTCCCCCGTGCCTTTGTCCTGCTCATTACCCGGCCTGCCCCATGGTTAACCGAGTTTAAGGTCCGGTGGATCTCCGGTGTTGCCGTTATTACCCAGGACCGGGTCCCCATACTGCCGGGGATCAATGCCGGCTGCCCCACCTTCCGGTATTCCGCCGGCGCCCGCCGGTCGCCGGCAGGCAACGCCCGGGTCGCCCCTTTTCTATGCACCACCAGTTCCTGCCGGCCAAATTTCTCGATCTTGGCGATGTTATGGGCCACATCATAAACAGTCCAACTGGTAAAACCGCCGCCAAAGACCTCCCGCAGGACTTGCCGGGCTTTTTCCGCCATTGTTTGCCGGTTGGCCCAGGCGTAATTGGCACAGGCGGCCATCGCCCCCCAGTAGCTTTCCGCCTCCGGGGAACGCCAGGGCACGCAGGCCAGGTCCGGGTGGGGCGGGTCGATCCCGTATTTTTTCATGGCCGGGCGGCATACTTCCTTCACGTAGTGCAAGGCGGTGCCGTTCCCCATCCTCCTGGAACCGGAGTGGATCATCACCGCAACCTGCCCGGGGAAAAGGCGGAAGACCTCTGCCGCCTCCTGGGCAAAGACCTCCTCCACCACCTGGAGTTCGACAAAGTGATTCCCCGAACCCAGGGAACCCAGTTGTTTCCTCCCGTATTCCAGGAGTTCGGCGGGGATCCGGGACGGATCCGCCCCCGGCAGCGCCCCCTCTTCTTCCGTGACCCGGAGGTCCCTTCCTTCTCCCCAGCCCCGCTCCACCAAAAGCCTGGGACCTTCCTGCAACAGGCGGCGGAAATCCCGCTCCGGCAAGGTCAATACCCCGTTTTTCCCCTCCCCGGCCGGGATCTCCCGCCGGAAGCCGGCCAGCAGCCGCTCACGGGTCTCCTTTTTAGTCACCGCCTTTTCTTCCAGGTCTGTGGCGAGCAGCCTGACCCCGCAGTTGATATCCACCCCCACCGCCCCGGGGGAGATGACCCCGTCCTTGGTGCGGGTGGCCATAACCCCGCCCACCGGCAGGCCGTACCCGGCATGGACATCCGGCAGGGCCAACACCTTATGGACCCCGGGTAATAAGGAGGCATTGACCAATTGTTGCACGGCGGTTTCATCCAGTGTCTTCTCAAGTTCAGGGGTGAGATAAACCTCAATCCCCGGTTCAATCATGAGTAAGTAATTGTTCACCCGCTGCCAACGCATTTTCTTCACTCCCTAAAGAAGCAATAGAGTTTTTCTCCCGTCCTTAGCAGGATATCTCTATTTTCTACCGAATATATTTATATCATTTGCTTCCGTTCTTTACCAGAACCGTAAGGTTACAACATAATAAGAAGTCGAGGTGCGAACATGGACTTATTCGACAAATGCCGTCAATTTACCACTGCCAGGGAGATGGCATCGGCCGGGATTTATCCCTACTTTCACGAATTGCAGACCGGCCAGGATACAGTGGTCACCATGAGTGACCGGGAGAACGTCCTGATGTTTGGGTCCAACAACTACATGGGCCTGACCAGCGACCCCCGGGTAAAAGCGGCCGCCATCGCCGCTCTCGAAAAATATGGGACCGGTTGCTCCGGTTCGCCGTTTCTCAACGGCACCCTGGATATCCATGTCCAGCTCCAAAAGAGACTTGCCGCTTTTCTAGGCAAAGAAGACGCCCTGCTTTTCTCCACCGGTTTCCTGGCCAACCTGGGCATTATCTCCGCCATCGCCGCCAAAGGCGATTATATCCTCTGTGACCGGGCAAACCACGCCAGTATTTATGACGGTTGCCGGCTCTCCTTTGCCAAGTTGATTAAATACGACCACAATGATATGGAGGATCTGGAAAGGCACCTGAAAAAGCTGGGGAAGGAGACGAGAAAACTCATTGTCACCGACGGGGTCTTCAGTATGGAAGGAGACCTGGCCAACCTCCCCGCCATTGTTGAACTGGCCAAAAAATACAATGCCCGGATTATGGTGGACGACGCTCACGGTTTGGGGGTCCTGGGGGAAAACGGACGCGGTACAGCCGAGTATTTCGGGGTGGAAGACGAAATCGACATGGTAATGGGGACTTTCAGCAAATCCTTTGCTTCGATCGGCGGTTTTTTAGCCGCCCCGGAGGAAGTCTGTCATTATATTAAACATTTTTCCCGGCCCCTGATCTTTACTGCCAGCATGCCGCCGGCTGCGGCCGGGGCAACCCTTAAAGCCCTGGAAATCATTGAGACGGAACCCGAACGCCGCCGCCACTTGCTAAAGATCGCAGCCAGGTTCCGGAACGGGCTGCGGGAAAGGGGCTTCAAAGTCAACGAGGGGATCACACCCATCATCCCCGTGCTGGTCGGGGATATGACCCAAACCTTCTATGCGTGCAAGCTCCTCTTTGATGCCGGGGTATATGTAAATCCGGTGGTGGCCCCGGCTGTACCCCCGGATGCCACCATGATCCGGACCAGCCTCACGGCAACTCATACGGAAGAACAAGTGGACCAAGCCCTGGAGCGTTTCACCCGGGTAGGCCGGGAGTTGGGAATAATTTAAACTCCCGGTCAGTCCAGCCGGTAAAAGCACCTGGTCAACTTCTCCCGCAGCCGGCGCGGGACAAAACGGTTAACCAGCGGCAACTGGACGGAGAGGAAATCCCCTGCCGGGTAAGACGGGCCGGGGTTTTTCTTCTCCGCCAGCCGGGCGATTTTTTCCGCGATTACCCGCGGCGCCGGGGCTTTTTCCATATTCTCCTCAATCGTCCGCCAGCATCTCTCCGCCCATTGCCGGTAAGGAGAGTCCTCTTTCATTTCCCAGTCGGTGACATCATTAAATCTGGTCTTGATATCCCCCGGCGCCACCGCTGTCACCTTGATCCCGAAGGGGCGCAGTTCCTGGCGCAATCCCTCGGTCAAAGCTTCCAGCGCATATTTTGTAGCAGAGTAGTGCACCTGGAAGGGGATGACAAAGGTCCCGGCCAGGGAAGTGATATTGATAATCAACCCGCTGCCCTGCTCCCGCATGACCGGGATCACCTCCTGGAGGACCCGGAGGACCCCGAAATAATTCACGCCAAAGAGCGCTTCCACTCTTTCCACAGGGAACTCTTCGATAGGGCCAAAAACGCCGTAACCGGCGTTATTAATTAATATATCAATCCCGCCGGCCTGGCGAAGGAATTCCTCCACCCCGCGGTGTACCGAATCCCGATCCGTTACATCCATAGCGAGGAAGGTTACTTTTTTCTGGAGTTCTTCCGGAAAGGAAGCGACTTTCGACAGGTTCCGCGTGGTTCCCCAAACCTTGTACCCCCGGTCTGCCAGGAAAAGCGCAACCGCCGCCCCAATCCCTGACGAGGCGCCGGTGATTAAAACCCTCCGCCCGCTTGCTGTTTTCCCTGCCACTCGTTATCCCTCCCTGTTTTCTCCTGCGTATCCGCAGCGTACAGACGCCCGGGGTTAGATTGGCACGGTCTGTATCCGGCCATCGTGCCAGAGCACACCCAGGCGTCTACTTTTTTTCCTTAACCTGTTTTGCCTCTTCCTTCTCCTGCTTTGCCAGTTGCTTGTTCCATTCTTTTAAAATATCATCGGTCAGGTCCCGGCCGCCGTTAATGACGTGTTGTTTTAAGAGAATTGTCTTTACCCGTTTCTTTTCCGCCACTTTCTTAACGATCGCCTCGAGCTCATTTCTTGCCGCCTTTTCCTTTTCCTCGATTAGCTTTTGGATCTCCTTTTGTTTCCGGTCAAGTTTCTCCTGGGCTTCACTGGCCAGTTCTTCCGCCCTCCGGGTATACTCCCGGTTTAAAAGGGGCTGTTCTCTCCCGTCTTCACCGCCGGCGGTTTTCTCTGTAAACTCTTTGGCCAGTTCTTTAATGGCCCGGGCATGCTCGGCCAAGACTTGTTCACGGAAGTCTTCGAACTCTTTCTGCAAACGCCCCCGTTCTTCCCTGAAGCGCGCAAAGCCCTTGGCTTCTGCCTCGATCCGCTCAAGATCAATAACCGCATATTTGATTGACCCCAAGAAAAACGATTCGGCCACGCCCGGACCGATGATCAACAAGGCGATAAGCGCCGGGATCACGAAGAAGAGTCTGGATCGTCTCATTTTCCTCCCACCCTTCTTTACTACTACAGGATATTCCCTTTTCATCGCCATTCTCCTGCAGCAAAAAGCAATTCCCTCCGGTTTCTTCTTACGGGCTCCGCTTCCTCCCGCCCCTCTTTTTTACGGGCGCTCTCTTTTATGTAAAAGCCAAAAAACTTTACCAGCCCCGTTCCAGCTTTTTTTCTGCCAATCATCCCAGGCGGTAGACCTTGCGGATTTTCTCCTTTACCCGCCATGTACAGCGTAATCCCGCAGGAAAGGTCACCAGATCCCCGGCGCCCAGTTCCACCGTGCCCTCCGGGCAGCTTACCGTGACTTTGCCTTCCAAGATATATGCCGTTTCTTCGCAGTCATATTGCCAATCGAAGACGGATGGTTCACAATCCCACGGGGCCCAGTTTTCCACCGCCAACGCCCGAAGTTCTTCCTCCGACGGGCGTTCAACCTTTACCCCAGGTATCGGCATCTTCCATACCTCCCTCTTCCCTTCATTTCCCTCGCATCTTGCCTGCGCTTGCCTTCTATTCTCTGCTTTATCTAGTATTTTACTCTTTTCCCCGTGCACATAAAGATGGTTTCCTCACCAATATTGGTTGCATGATCCGCTATTCGCTCCAAAAACCTGCCGGCCAAGAGAAAACGGACAGCCTGGCCGGTACGGCGGAGATCCCCTGATTTGGTCAGGATTTGCAACAGTTCATTATATAATTCCTCATAGAGGTTGTCGGCTTCGTCATCTTTGCGGCAAACTGCATCGGCCAAATCGGGATTGGCGCTTTCGAAGGCCTTGATCGCCACATCCAGCATCTCGCAGGCCACCTCCGCCAGGCGGGAAATATGGTCCAATGTTTTGATATACTCCTCATTCTTCAATTCCAGAGTAATTTCAGCGATATTGGAGGCGTAATCGCCAACTCGTTCCAGATCGCGCGCGAGTTTTGCTATGGAAAGACAGGTTTTGAGTTCCCGTCCTTTTGGGTTACGGTCCGCCAAGATCGCAGCGGCCTTTTCTTCAATGACGATTAAATCATTGTCAATCACACTGTCATTGGCAATTACCTTTAAAGCCTCTTCCGTATCCTTCTCAACCAGCGACTTTACGGCATTTTTAACAGCAGCCGCCACTCCCTTGCCCATCTGGATGAAATCCGTCTTCAACTGCTCCGGCTGATGCAAATCCAACCACACCCTCCCCAATTATTTTCTCCAGCTTCTCTTGGATAGTAATTCAGTAAAGAAATTGTAATTTCCTGCTTTCACCTGTGATTCCCATAAGATTTTATCCTTCTCCGGCAGGTTCTTCTCCTGCCGGTTCTTCAGTTGGCGGTTCTCCGGTGAACGGCTCCTCTGTAACCGGTTCCCCTGCCGGTGATTCCCCGGCCACTGGCTCCCCGGGTAACAATTCTTCAGTGACGGGTTCCTCTGGTAGCGGTTCTTCAGTAACCGGCTCCCCTGTTGGCGGTTCTTCCGTCATTTCCCCGGCCGGTTCCTCTCCCGGAGCCGGCGCCCCGGTTGTTTCCTCCCCGCCCGCCTGGTCCTCTAGTAAATCCCCGGTCGACAGTTCTTCAGTCACCGGCTCCCCTGTTGACGGTTCTCCGGTACCCGGCTCTTCCGTTAACGGTTCCCCTGTCAACGGTTCTCCAGCCGCCGGCTCCTCTGTTAACGGTTCCCCTGCCAACACTTCCTTGCCCGCCGGTTCCCCCTCTGTCAATGGTTTTTCCTCTTCCCGCGGGAGTTCGGGCGGAACCGCCTCCAGGGCTGCCAATTCCTGTTCATCCGGGTAATGGGCAGGATTATACCTGCTGCCGGCGTTCCAAAACAGCCAGTCGTTGACACCGGCGGCGCGGGCCGCCTTGATCTGGGCGAGAATCTCTTCCCGCCCGTATCTGGCTTTAATCGAAAAGGCTTGTAACCAAGGGCGCAAACGCGCCCCGCGCACAGATTCGTCCCCCCAGGCCAACCGCTTTTGCGCATCGGCCAGGCTGCGGTAGACCGTGGCATAGGGTTGCCGGTCCGGGTCGGCCAGCCCGTAAGTTCCCGGGTAGTAATGGGAGGGGTACACCATGGGGGAAAGGATACCAACAACCCTGGCAACCCCCTCCAAATTCTGGCCAATCCCTATATGCCCGGGGTCCGAGCAAACCAGGCCAAAAAGATCCACCGAAACCTCAACGCCCAACGGTTCCAGTTGTTCCCGGGCATACCGCAGGAAATCCTCAATAACCTCGGGCTTTCTTTTCCCATAGGCATGGGAGTAGAGGCATTCATCCAACCGGCCGTCACTGGGGAAACGAACATAATCAAACTGGATCTCCGGAAACCCCATGGCCGCGGCTTCTTTGGCGATGGCGAGATTGTACTCCCAAACCTCCCTGCTGTGCGGGTCCACCCAGCCAATGCCCTTGTTATCCACCCAAATGCCGCCCTTGCTGTTTTGCACCGCCAAATCCGGGCGTTTCTTGGCTAAAACCGGGTCTTTAAACAGCACCAGCCTGGCAACGGGGTATATCCCCCGCTGCTTTAAAGTGGCCAGCATCTTTTCGGGGTTCCCGATCTTCTCCGCCCACGCCCCCAGTTTCCGGACTACCGGCAAACTTGAGTAATAACTCACCAAACCGGTGTCATCCTTGATATCAATGACCAGGGTGTTGATGCAAGTCTTCTCGGCCAGTTCCAGCAGGGCGGAGAAACGCGCCGGCGAGCCGGCGGTCCAACCCGTGACATAGACCCCCCTTACTTCAGGAGGCATGGGAACCGGTTCGACCCGCCGGAGCGGGAAGACCGGCTCATAATCCCCACTGGCAAAGTTGGTGAAAGAAATCCCGGAGGTTTCTTTCGTTGCCGGCGGTATGGCCGCCAACTCTGGCTTCTCCTCTTCAGCCCGGGCTTTTGCTCCCCGGAAGGCTAAGATCCTTTCGGGCGAAAGCAATAGCACGCCGGGTTGGGGCGATGAAACCGAATCCAAGCGCAAGAGGCCTGAATTGACAATAACCAGGAGGATAAAAAGACGAAGCATCAGTTTGCGGCCGGTATAATCCTTATGCATCTGCCTCTCCTCTTATCTCAGATGTTGCGCGTTAAAGGCCAAGGTAATTAGGTTCTTATATATTATATATTCTATATACTCGCCCGTGAAACTTTTGGTACATTTTCTCACTACTCATTGGGAAAAACACAATTTGCCAACACTATTGATGTTGGCAAATGGTTTCCGGTGAAAAGAAACGGTGCGAAAATGGGCAACGCGCGTGGGCGCGAACCTGTCAGTCTCGTGGCTCGTTTTTCGTCGCTCGCAATAGAGATCGTGCACACGCGGGAACCTGTCAATTATCTCCGGTGAGAATAGATTATCCGGGACGGGTTAAGACCAAGCGGTCACGTGGACGACCCGGTACCCCCGTTTTTCCAAATCCGCCAGGAGCTTCCCGGGGTCCTGGGTATCCAGGCGCAAGACCAGTTCGCCGGAGGTCCCGTCGTCCCGGCAGTGGCAGGCCAGGCTGATAATACTGACCCCGTGGGCTTTGATAACATCGGTTACATCGGCCACGACCCCGAGGCGGTTTTCCACATCAATCACCACCCGGGTGCCGGTCTGGCGCAGGCCCATCAGATCGATAAACGCGTCAAAGATATCGCTTTCGGTTATGATCCCCACCAGTTTCCCGTTATCCACCACGGGAAGGGCGCCCACGTTATTCTCCCTCATGATCAAGGCCGCTTCTTCGAGGGTCGCATCCGGACTTATGGTCCGGGGGTTTTTTGTCATCGCGTCTTTCACTTGGAGGCGGGAGAGGAGATAATTCAATTCAAAGACACTCAACGAGGTGGCCGAGGACGGTGAAACCCGGAGCAGATCAATCTCGGTAACGATCCCGACCAGCTTATCTCCTTTGACTACCGGCAGCCGGCGGATCTTGTGTTTCCGCATAAGCTCTTCGGCTTCTTGAACCGGCATATCCTCCGGGATGGTCAGCGGATTCTTCGTCATATACGTGCCCACGAACATCAAAAAACCCCTCCTTAGAGTCCTAAATAGGCCTTTCGTACCTCTTCGTTCCGGACAAGCTCTGCCGCTGAACCGGAGAGTACAATCTCACCGGTTTCCAAGACATATCCGGTCTGCGCAATGGAGAGCGCCATATGCGCGTTCTGCTCCACCAGCAGGATTGTGGTTCCGGCCGCATTGATCTCCTGGATAATGGCGAAGATCTCTTTCACCAAAAGCGGGGCCAAACCCATGGAAGGTTCATCCAAGAGCAACAACCGCGGCTTGGCCATCAGTCCCCGGCCAATCGCCAGCATCTGCTGCTCGCCGCCGGAAAGGGTCCCAGCCGGCTGGTTTTTTCTCTCCTCCAGCCGGGGGAAGAGTTCAAAGACCCACTCCAACTCTTTCAGGTGTTCCTTACCTTTTCGCTGGTAAGCCCCGAGTTCCAGGTTTTCCAAGACCGAAAGCTCGGGAAAGACCCTCCGCCCCTCGGGTACCTGAGAGATACCCCGGGCCACAATTTGGTGGGGGGCCAGGGTTGAGATCTCTTCCCCTTCCAAAAGGATCTTGCCCTCGCGGGGTTGGAGGAGCCCGGAAATGGTCTTTAAGATCGTGCTCTTGCCGGCGCCGTTGGCCCCGATCAGGGTCACAATCTCCCCTTGGCGTACGGAAAAACTAATCCCCTGGATGGCATGGATGGCGCCGTAATAAACATGCAGGTTCTCAACGGTTAGCATCAGGAAACCTCCTCTCCCAGATAGGCTTCGATTACCCGGGGATTGTTCCTGATCTCTTCCGGAGACCCCTCGGCAATGGTCATTCCGTAATCCAGGACCAGGATCCGCTCACATAACTTCATCACCAGGCTCATATCATGCTCAATCAGGAAGATGGTCAAGGAAAACTCCTTTCGCAACCACTTGATAAGCTCCAATAGTTCCATGGTCTCCTGGGGGTTCATCCCCGCCGCCGGTTCGTCCAAAAGCAACAGCTTCGGGCGGCCGGCCAGGGCACGGGCAATCTCCAGCCGCCGTTGTTCACCGTAGGGCAGGTTTTTGGCGATCTCCCCCGCCTTGCCGTCCAGGTTAAAAATCTCCAACCGGCTTAAGGCCCAATCGGCAATCTCCTTTTCAGAACGGCGGTACGACCCGGTCCTGAAGATCGTATGGCGCCAGGAATACCTCCCGGCATACTGGTATGCGATCTTCACATTATCCAGAACCGTCAGCTCGTTAAAGAGCCGGATATTCTGGAAGGTCCGGCCAATCCCCAGCCGGTTAATCTTATGGCAGCCCAGGCCGGTGATGTCCTTGCCGTCAAAAATGACCCGCCCTTCCTGCGGCTGGTAGAAACCGGTGAGAATATTAAAAACCGTGGTTTTGCCGGCGCCGTTCGGGCCGATCAACCCAACCAGTTCACCCGGTTTAAGCTCGAGGTTAAAACCGGAAACCGCCCGCAGCCCCCCGAAGGAGATCGAGATGTCTTCAACTTTAAGCAGAGCCACCGTTACCACCCCGTTTTTCCGGCCGGGACGTCACCTCTTCCCCCGTCCGGCTTCTAAAGAACGACTTGAAAACCGTCAAATCCACTTCCGCCCGGCCAAAAAGGCCCTGCGGCCGGAAGATCATCAAGACCACCAGGGTCCCGGCGTAAATCACCATCCGGTAAGCCTGGAGGAAACGCAGTACCTCCGGGAGGGCTGTCAGGACTATGGCGGCAATGACCGAACCGGTAATGCTGCCCAAACCACCCAAGACAACCATTAATAGAATCTCGATGCTCTTCAATACGTCAAAAGCCTTTGGGGAAATAAACGTAAGATGATGGGCCAAAAGGCCCCCGGCCACACCGGCAAAGAAGGCGCCGATGGTAAAGGAGAGCACCTTGTAATAGGTGGTGTTTATCCCCATGGCCTCCGCCGCTATCTCATCTTCACGGATCGCCACCATTGCCCGGCCATGGTTGGAATGGACAATATTCCAGATAATCACCACGGTTACAACGGCAAAAAGCTGCGCCCACCAGAGGCTGGTGTAATTCGGGATCGAAGCTATCCCCCGCGCGCCCCTGGTAATATTCAAGTTAAGGGCAACCACCCGGATAATCTCACCAAAACCCAAAGTGGCAATGGCCAGGTAATCCCCGCGCAGGCGCAGGGTGGGGATGCCAATCACCAGCCCGGCCAGGGCTGCCGCCAACCCGCCTGCGAGCAAAACCAGGGGGAACTGGATCACTGCCTGTACCTGGGGGGAGACAAACTCCCACCTGCCCATATTCAGCGAGAGCAACGCGGAAACATAAGCCCCCACCGCCATAAAACCAGCATGTCCAATGGAGAAAAGCCCGGTGATGCCGTTAATCAAATTAAGGCTCACAGCAAGGATGATATTGATGAAGGCGAGAATCAAGATGCCCTTGTAGTACCGGCTGACAATGCTGAAACCCAAGTGCTCCATGAAGATAAGGATATTGAGGAGGATCAGGATTGCCAATCCTGCGGGGAACAGATGCGTCCGCCATTTTTCCACAGCTTTTGCTTTTTCCAATCCGGTTGTTGTCTGTGTTTCCATCTTATCACCTACACTTTGGTCCGGCTGCTGGAGCCAAAGATACCGGAGGGCTTAATCAAAAGAATGACAATGAGCAAACCGAAGGCAATGGCATCCCGCCAAGTGGAAGAGATAAAGGCTGTAACCAGGGTTTCCGCCATTCCCATTAACATGCCGCCCAACATGGCGCCGGGGATAACGCCAATACCCCCGATCACCGCGGCCACAAATGCCTTTAAACCGGGCATAATCCCCATCAACGGTTCAATCCGGGGGATCAGGATTCCCACCATTACACCGGCGGCGCCGGCCAGGGCCGACCCGATCACAAAAGTGACGGAGATAATCCGGTCGATATTAACCCCCATCAACTGGGCAGCCTCCGCATCTTGGGAGACGGCGCGCATCGCCTTGCCGGTTCTGGTAAAACGGATAAAAAGCGTAAGGGAGATCATTAGTACAGAAGTGAACGCCAGCGTTAAGATTTGCGGGATGGAAATGGTTACCCCCCCGGCGAAGTAAATCGGTTCGTTCGTAAAAACCCGGGGGAACGGCCGGGGATCCGGGGAAAAAATCAGGATCCCCAAGTTTTCCAGGAAAAGCGACATCCCAATGGCTGTAATCAAAGCGGCAATCCGCGGCGCGTTGCGTTTCCGTAAAGGCCTATAAGCAAAAAACTCTATTGTCAACCCAAATAAGGCCGGAACAGCCATTGCCAGAAAAAAAACCAGCGGCAGCGGCAGCCCGGCACGGAAGGCAAAGTACCCGACAAAGGCGCCAACCATATAGATATCCCCGTGGGCGAAGTTGATTAACCTGATGATCCCGTAGACCATGGTATAACCCAGGGCAATCAGCGCATAAATACTGCCTAGAGAAAGCCCGTTGACTATCTGCTGTAAAAACTGGGACATGGCTTCACTCCCTTGACCCTGTAAGACATTAAAAACAGGGTAAAGAGGAGATATCTCCTCTTTACCCTTCTTCCGGAAATCCGGATTATGGCAGCAACTTGGTGACCAGTTCAAACTGGCCGTTTTTCACCGTAACAATGGTAACTTCTTTGTACGGGTTCCTGTTCTCGTCCAATGTGATCATCCCGGTAACGCCCTCGAAATTCTCGGTGCTGTTGATGGCGTCTTTGATCTCTTCCCGGTCCAGGCTCCCCGCCCGCTCAATGGCGTCCGCCAGCATCTTGACGGCATCATAACCCAGAGCGTTAAATACAATCGGGGGTTTCCCGTATTTCTCCTGGAACTTCTGGACGAAGTTCTGGACGACTGGGGACGGGTCGTGGATGGTGTAGTGGGTGGTGAAATAACAGCCTTCCGCCGCATCCCCGGCGCCTTCGATCAATTCCGGGGCATCCCAGCCGTCAGCCCCGAGGAAAGTCGCGGTAATCCCCAGGTTCCTGGCTTGCCGCAGGATGAGAATGTCATCATTGTAGTAAACCGGCAGGTAAATAACATCCGGCGCGGCTGCCTTGATCTTGGTCAACTGGGCGCTAAAATCACTGTCGCCGCTGGTATAGGAGACAACCTCGACAATTTCCCCGCCGTATTCCACAAACTTCTCGGCAAAAACATCTTTCAACCCGATACTGTAATCACTGGCCACATCAAAAAGGATCGCCGCTTTTTCCGCTTTCAGTTCCTCACGGCTGAATTTCGCCATCACCGTGGCCTGGTAAGAGTCGAGGAAGCAAACGCGGGAGGTGTATTCCCCGGCGTGCGTAACCTCAACGGCCGTAGCGGCGGGAGCAATCATCGGTACTTTCTCCCTGTTGACGATGGCTCCGGCCACATTGGCGGTGGAGCTGATGACCGGCCCGATAATGGCCACCACTTTGTCCCTGGTGATCACCTTGTTAACAGCGTTGCTGGCCTCCGCACCGTCGCCCTTGGTGTCCTCAATAACAGGGACAAACTTCATCCCCAGGACGCCGCCGGCCGCGTTAATCTCCTCAATCGCCACCAGAGCCGCGTCACGGACAGCTTCCCCGTAAACGGCAACCGGGCCGGTATGGGGGCCGACAATACCGATTTTAATCTCTTGCGTTTCGGCTTTTTTGAAGACCCCGGTGAACGCCAGAACCAGGATAACAGCGACCACCACCACAATCAGGGCAATCCACAGATTGCGGTTTGTTTTCCCGCTCATTCAGAAACCCTCCTTAAAAAAAATAATCTTACGAAACATTCCATGTCTTTTAGAGAAAATTATATATAATTGTACCGGTTACTGTCAAGTAATAATAAGATTGTGAGTACATGTCAAACTTTCACACTACCATATAATATGGAATGAGCAAGGGGGTTTCTGTAAACACCATAAATTATCCGGCTTATATTCCCGGTTTAAAGAGGATTGCCCGGTGATTTGGAGAAGAGATGATGGGAAGGGAAGGAAAATAAAAGTAACAGGGGATCACAATGGCTAACCAGAGAGAAACAGAACCGGAAGTTACGAACCCCGTCAACAAAATTGGCACGGAAAACGAACACTCCCTGCATGCGGCATTAAAAGAATGGTATGCCCAACCCGGAGATGAAATTGAAGCTTATGTCGACGGCTATATTGTCGATCTCGTGCGGTTCTACCCCCACGGTGAGCAGGAGCTTATTGAGATACAGACGAAGAATTTTTACGCAATCGCCCGGAAACTGAAGGTTCTTGCCGAACGCCACCATGTCCGCCTGGTCTACCCGGTTCCTGTGGAGAAATGGATTGTCCGGACCACGGCAACAGGGGAATTCATCAGAAGAAGGAAATCACCGAAAAAGGGAAAACCCATCCACTTGTTCACCGAGTTGATCAGGGTTCCGGATCTCCTCAACGGAAAGAATCTGGTAATTGAGGTTCTCCTGACCAGGGAAGAAGAGATCTGGTGCGAAGACGGAAAGGGAAGTTGGCGGAGAAAAGGGGCAAGCCGCCAGGACAGAAAACTCCTGGAAGTTGTTGACCGCATAGAACTGAAAAACCATAAAGACCTCCTGGGGTTCCTGCCGGAAGGATTGACTGCGCCCTTTACCAATAAGGAACTGGCTTCGCTACTGGGAGAACCTGTACAAATCGCCCGTATGCTCACCTACTCCCTGCGCAAATGCGGGTTGATCAAAACTGTAGGGAAAAAAGGGAATGAACTTCTGTTCGCCATTGGTGGTAACCGGTTTGATCATACAACTTCAGGAGTTATCAAATAAAACAATTGCACAATAGGCCATAATAAGGCAAAACACGCAAAATATTAATATGTATATTAATATATAAAGAAGAGCCTTGGTAGTACCCCATGCGCGGGGCGACGCCAAGGCTCTTGTTTATCATCATAACTGCTATGCTTACTTTCCTGGTAATCGCCGGATCTTTGCCAGTAACCTCCAGTTCTTTAGCAGGTAATCCTGAAAATCTCTGAACAGCTAGAACGGCAGTTGGAATAAGGAAAACTTCTTGTAGCCGGCGGGAATCTCGAATAAATTATCGGGCTGGGGTCCTACGGCAATATTCTTATACTCAACGGTTGACTCGACCTTTCCCCGGGCATTCTTGGTCTGGGTTTTAACCGCAAAACCCAGGTCATCGGCGATCCATTGTACCAAAGAACCGAGTTTCTTGTCTTTATAAACATACTCCACCACTTGACAAGAGTAACCATTAACCGTCTCGTTGCCGATGGTCTTCATCTCATACGCAAAATCCGGGTTTAACTGGTTGGGATCAAAGTTGAAGGCAACTTCCATGTATTGCTTCTCCGGCATCAGGGTCCAGGAGACTTTTTTATCCAGCCTCAGGATGGTGACGCTCACGTCATCACCGGACTTGACTTCCTGGCGGACTTTCTCATTTCCTTTCATATAGATTTTCCCTGTTGTCACGTTACCTTTGGCATCGGTCACAATCATATCCGCGGAAAACTCCGGGGAAGCCGCGAGGACAAACCCGCAATAGAGCAGGACTGCCGCAATCAGGATTACCAGGCTCAAAGCAAGTCTTTTCGTCATCACACCACAACTCCTTTACAAGATTTTACTCTATTCTACAATGCTATTTCTCAACAAAAACTAAACAAGTACAATAAACCGCATCGCTCTTGACAGGGCTACAAATGAGGATTAAGATGAGAATAGTGCTTAAAACCAGGGCCAATTTGGGCCTTCTTTTTTCGAACTTCGGGAGGTCAATCATGCCGGCGTTAAAAACCCTTAAAGCGCTTTTTACCCCCAGGGACATGACAGAGGGGGCGCCTTGGAAAAGAATCGCGGAGTTCATGATCCCAATGCTCATCGGGAACGTGGCCCAACAGCTTTACAATACGGCGGATTCCATTATTGTTGGCAGGTATATCGGTGACAATGCGTTAGCCGCGGTGGGAAGCGCGGGGCCCATCCTCCATCTCTTGCTCGTGCTTTTCGTGGGCATTTCCATGGGCGCCGGTATCATGGTCTCCCAGTATTTTGGGGCCAAGGACCGGGAGAACCTTTCCCGGGCCATCGGTAACAGCCTTACCCAAACCGCCCTTGCCTCATTGCTAATCATGGTTGCCGGCCCACTGGTGAGCAAGCCGTTACTTACTCTTTTGAATACCCCGCCTTCAATTATCGACTGGTGCGCGGACTACCTGAATATTTTCTTCCTGGGCGGCGCCGGCTTTGCTTTTTACAATATGCTCGCCGGGATACTGCGCGGTTTGGGAGATTCCTTATCCGCCCTGGTCTTTTTACTCATCTGCACTGGGCTCAATGTCGGGCTGGATATCTTATTTGTCGCCAGGTTCAATATGGGAGTCCCCGGCGTGGCTTTGGCCACAGTCATTGCCCAGGGGATTTCGGCCGTCCTTTGCCTGCTTAAATTGCTAAGGATGAAAGAGGCCTTTGACCTTAATTGGCCCATGCTCAAACTGAGCAAGAACCATTCTCTAGACTTGATCAGGCTAGGGTTGCCTTCCGGCCTCACCCACGCCATCTTCTCCATGGCCATGGTTGTTGTCCAGTCGCTCACCAACAGCTTCGGGGAGATGGTCATTGCCTGTCATGTGATGGTTATGCGTGTGGACGGGTTTGCCATGATGCCCAACTTCTCCTTTGGCGCGGCCATGACCGCCTTTACCGGCCAAAACATCGGCGCCAAAAGACTGGACCGGGTGGCGCAAGGGACAAAAGACGGCACAAAAATGGCGGCAGGGGTTGCCACCGTAATCACTATTATCCTCTTGTTTTTCGGCCGGTACCTGATGAGTGTCTTTACGGACACCGCTGAACTGGTGGATTTGAGTATGCGCATGATGCGGATCCTGGCAGCCGGTTATATCGCAATGGCCATCAGCCAGTCTTTATCAGGGGTGATGCGCGGCGCCGGCGATACTGTTACGCCCATGTGGATCTCCCTGATCACTGTGATCGGGCTCCGGGTCCCCATCGCTTACGGCCTCGCCTACCTCACCAGAAGTGAACTCTACCCCACCGGCAGGCCCGAGTCGATCTTCATTTCTCTCCTGCTCTCCTGGACCCTGGGGGCCGTCATCAACACGGTTGCTTATAAAAAAGGCGCCTGGCGGGAGAAAACATTACGAAGCTAAAGGGCGCCAACACAGAATAACTATACAGGCAGAACGGTAAATGTTGACTGTGTTTTCAGAAAAAGATATAATGGTAAGGAGTAAGGGGTAAGGAGAGAGAGCAGTGGAGTATGAGATAAAAATGACTTCCAAGGGGCAATTGACAATCCCGAAAGAAATCAGAGACAAACTAGGTCTTAAAGCTGGTGATTTTTTACGTGCGCAAGTAGAAAAGGGCCATATTCTTCTAAAACCATTGCCTTACAAGAACGCCGACAGGATATTCAGAGAATATGTAGCCAGGGAAGGGAAAAACGCTCCTGGTTTAGCAGAAGTTAGAGAGAAAACGGAAAAGTTGAAAATAGATACGGTTTCCCTGGTGAGGAGAGTCAGAGATGAAGAAAGCGCCGGTGACTAATTATCTCATCGATACCAGCACGCTTTTTAAAAGGTATATCAATGAGCCAGGAACTAAAAAACTGGATGAGCTTTTTTCCACAGCAGGGACGTTCTTTATCTCCGCGCTTACTATCGTGGAGTTGATATCAAACCTCAAACGTCTCAACCAAGTGGACGGGGTTATTGATGACAACACCTTTACAGTGTTGAAAAGAACATTCTTTAGCGATATTGACAAAGGTGCGATAGAAATAGAACCGGTCACACCATTAATTATACTGACAGCAGTGGAATTTTTAAAAGAAACCTACATTACCCCTATTGATGCCGTACAATTGGCAACCATGGCTATCCTTCAGGAACGACTAGGTAGCCTGGTTTTTCTGTCTTCTGATCACAAGTTGGTACGCTTAGCAGCAGAAAAAGGATATGCAACAGAGTTAATTTAACCTATCTTTATTTCTTGCATCAATCGCTTACCTCACCAGATTCTCTTTGCGTCGTTGAAAGCAAAACCCGCGCCCCCTCCCCGGTCAGGAGAAATTCCGTCCCGAATACTTGCGAATACTCCTTCAGATCGTTAAAGATCGCTTCCTTCTTTTCCCCCGCCGCCAGTTCCGGTATACAATCACGGATATAGACCGGCCTGAGCAGAACCTCTTCGAGCCCTTTGGCAGAAACCCGGAGCACCGCAAAGACGGACCGGCAAGCCGGTTCGTAGGCCTGGTCGAAGATGAAATTCCCCAGGCTGTAAAAGATGGGCCGTCCTTTGTAGATCTCGATCCCCTGCAGGACGTGGGGATGGCTGCCGATGACCGCATCCGCCCCCTGGTCAATACAGAACCGGGCGATCTTCATCTGCGTGGCTGTAGAGCGGTGGCTGAATTCAATCCCCCAATGGAAAGTAACAAAGACAAAATCCGCCTTCCGGCGGGCCTCGCTTATTGCCCGGCCGACAAGGCCCGCATCCCACCGGCCCACATCAAAGCGGTCCGGCAGGTAAACATACCCCTCCAAAGGGAAGCAGACCGCGCCGATAAAAGCTATGGTAATACCAGCCCTGGTTATATAGAAGGGCTGGACCGCCGCTGCCGCATTCTCCCCATACCCGTAACTCATTACCCCGTATTTTCGCAAATTCTCCACTGTTTGGCGGAGCCCGTCCCGGCCAAAATCGATACTGTGGTTATTGGCCAGGTTGACCAGGGTTATATTGTGTTTCTTCAGTATCTCTCCGCTATTGGACGGTCCGTTAAAGCGAAAGGTCTTGCTTAACGGCTTTTCGCCGTCAGCTACGGCGCCTTCCAGGTTGGCACAGACTAGTTCCACCCCGGCAAAAATCGCACCGGTGTTCTGAAAGATAGCGTCTATCCCCTTCTCCTGGGCAACTGCTCTTACACCCCGGTCCAACAGGAGATCGCCGACAAAACCTATGGCCAGCGTATTTTCCCCGGTGGTCGGGGTTCCGGCGGCCTGGTTTTCAGTTGCCGGGCTGCTGGTGATGAGACTGCCAGCGGCCTGGTTGCCGGCGGCCAGGCCGCCGGCAACCAGCAAAAGTAGGGAGGCTAACAGCCCGAATCGTACGGATCCGCGGGAACGGGGATCTCTTCTTTCTCCGTATCTATGTAATGCTGGTACCATTTAGGCCTTTTCTCCTCTATTTTGTACTTTTTCAACATTTCGTACCATTCCGGGTCGCTCAGTCGCGACGGGTGCAAGAATTCATAATAAGAGAAGGCCGCGCCACGCATCATGTACAACTGGCCATGGACGGGGATGATAATATAGATCGCATCCGCATAGCCCACGCCCGCCAGCAAATACTCGCCCCAATAGGAGAGAACATCGGCAATCACCGCCATATTCTTTGCACT
>JAAYGG010000028.1 GCA_012727895.1 Bacillota bacterium | reverse complement strand
GGTACAAGTGTGAAGTCTTGATGCCCGGCGGCAAGGAAAGCCCGGAGAAAGAGACGGATATTGCCGTGGTCACCGTGGGGTTAATGGTACAGCTTTCTTATGTCAATGAATTTAACCCCAATGTGATCCAGGAGAAAAATGCCCGTATTGCCCAAGCTCTTCAGAATACAGATTATACCGGCAGGATCATGTTTCCCCAGGAGATGAAGGGCAGAGGGGTAAAGCCCGGTTTTGCCGATTTGCTTATTTCCCCGGAACCCCCTTACCACTTCCGGCCCTACCCGGGCGGGTTAACAAGGGTCCGGGGGCAACACGACAGCCTGGCCGGGGAGGCGCAGGCGGTTGTCGCCTTTATGTGGGGGAAGAATATCAAGAAGGGCCTTACCTATACGGGGAGGGTCAAAGGGGCGGATTTTGCCCCGACCATGGCGGCGCTTTTGGGGATAAACGCGCCCTTGGACGCCACCGGCCGGGTCTTATACGAAGTGCTGGAGGGGATCAACCCTCCCCAAAACAACCGGGTCAAAGTAGAAGACCGGGAGTTTGTTGTCACCGGCGGGAGGGTCCACAGCTATCAGGATACCATGGCTTCCGGGGGAACAGCCGTGAGCCTGCGGGAAGAACTCAGTTCCGTACAGGTGATTGACGTCCCGGCAGTCAAAAGCATGGTTCTGGAGTATGCCGCCTGGAGCGACAGTTGGATCTTGCTCTATCATAACGGCCGGTTTGTCCGGAGGGTTTTCTTCCCGGCCACCGGCGGGCCGGGGTCCGGATACGAGACGAAAAGGATCAACCTCACCTTGGCCCGGGGAGACACCGTCGGGTTTGTCCTTGAAAAAACAGGTGATCTCAGGATCGACTGTATCACCTTTATTTCCCCGGACGAAGAGGCAGCACAGGCAGACCCTCCGATAGATGAAGAAAATAGGCCGGACTGAACAGGAACAGGCAGGGGAGTAGTTCGACCGGTTCTTGCTTCTTATTTATATCTATTCCCGTTCCAGGACCCGGAGCCAGACCCGCATTTCCCCGGGGCGCCTGTTGGCCCAAGCATAGTAGGGGACAGCCGTGATCTTTACTCTCTCGCGCCGGAGTGAAAACGGCCTATACAACTCGTTTCCCCATCCGGTCTCCACGGTCCGGAAGGCTTCGCCTTTCAGTACCACCACCCTGCCGGGGAAGTCGTCAGCGAACTCCGCTGTAAATTCGGCTTCCGGGGAAATAACCAGGTTATGAAGGTCTTTGCCATTGTCGACCTCCTCCAGGCAGTAAACCACCGGTCCCCGTTGTAAGGCGATTTTACCCGCGTTCTCCCGGAGACCGGGGTGGGCCGCCATCTTTTCCACAGGCATTGGCAGGGCCAGTTCCACCGTATCCCCGTCCTTCCATTCCCGGTCGATGAGGGCGTAGCCGTTCTCGGTAATCCCGGCAAGGGTTATTTCTTCGCCGTTAACGGAGACGGCCGGCCTCCGGCACCAGCCGGGCAGGCGCAAGGCCAGGGTAAAACTGGTGGTTTCCGGAGAGGAGATCGCAATCCGGACCTTTTCTTCCCAGGGGTAACCGGTTTCTTGGGTTAGGGCCACTTCCCGGC
>JAAYGG010000027.1 GCA_012727895.1 Bacillota bacterium | reverse complement strand
CTTTTACCGTCTCTCCAGTCAGGGGGTCGCGGCCGAGGGCGAGGGCCAGGAGGTTATAGCCGGGGATATTCCGGACCAGCCCGCTGAGTATCTCCAGGAGGCGGCTGGGGTTTTCTTCCGGCGTAGCCGTCTCCGCTCCGGCCTTTGCCGGTTGGGTACTCATGCCGCTGCTTAGGGTGTTTTCTTGTTCTTTGGTTTGCTGCGGGGAAGCCGTCTCGCCGGCTGTCTTTTCCAGCTCAAGCACGCGCCCGCCCGCGATGGTGTTTACAGAGACATAGACGGGTTCTTCCTGCTTTTTTTCAGCGTAGAGCAAAATGATACCCTCGCTTTCTTATTTTTTGTTCATACCGGGGGTATGATGGATAACTAGAAAAGCACAAAAAAACCCACTTGACAGTGGGGAAGGGGGAAATGAAAAAACCGCCTATTACCGGCGGTTTCTGGAATATTCTCTTGGTTCCATATTATCACATTTTCTAGCCCCTGGCGTATCGATTTTGTATCGATTTTGTCCCTATTGAGACAAAGATGGGTTCAAGGCTAAGAAGCCTGGACTCCTTGGGTGTTTGTTGCTTGCCCGTCGGCGGTTTTAAACCTGTTGACAAGCTTATAAAGATCTTCCGCTTTATTCCGCAGCAACTCGCTGCTGGAAGAGATCTCCTCTACCATGGCGGCGTTTTGCTGGGTTACCTCATTGAGTTGTTCGATGGAGCTTTTAATTTGTTGGGTGGCGTCGGCCTGTTCTTCCACGGCATTGGTAACTTCCTGGAAAAGCTCGGCTGTACGTTTTGTATTGGTAACGATCTGTTCCAGGATCTCAGTGGAGTTTTGTACCAGCCTGTTGCCGTGTTCGGTCCGTTGCACGGAGGCGGCAATCAACTCCTCGATTTTGGTCGCGGCTTCCGCCGCCATTCTCGCCAGTTTACGGACTTCGGCGGCGACCACTGCGAACCCCTTCCCGTGTTCTCCGGCCCTGGCCGCTTCCACTGCGGCGTTCAAGGCAAGGAGGTTGGTCTGGAAGGCGATATCATCCACCATCTTTATGATCTCCGCAATTTGCAGGTTGCTGTCGGCGATTGCCTTCATGGTTTCAAAAGTCTCTTTAAAGAAGGTTTCCCCGTTTTCCACCGCATTTAAGGTTGTTAAGGAAAAGGAATTGGCTTGGCTGGCGTTATTGGTGATCAGTTGGATAGAGGCGCTCATTTCCTCGATGGTCGCCGAGATCTCCTCCAGTGTGGCGGCTTCTTCCTGTGTCCGTTGGGAAAGGTCGGTATTGGCCATGGAGATCTCGTAGGCCGCATTATTCACTTCGCTGGAGCTTTCCCTAATAGACCTGAGGATGCTTGCTATTTCCTCCGTGGTTTTATTTAATTCCCGGGCCATCTCCCCGAGTTCATCCTGGCGCTTGGTACTGAATTTCAAGCGCAGGTCCCCCTGGGCGACTTTTTTCAAGTGCGCGCGGATTCCTTTTAGCAAAAAGGTAGTGATATTCCTAATAATGATTAAACCGATTATTAAGGAGAGCGCGAGGTTGAACAAGTTAAAGTAAAGAATATTCCTCCGGTATAGAGCAATCTCCGTTTGCTTTTCCTTGATATTATTCTCGGCATAAATCTCCAGCAACTCTCCAAGCTGGTTAAGGGCTTCCCGGGCGGTGGCAAATTCCCGTTCCATATTGGCGATTTCATGCGGTCTGGGGGCCAGTTGCTCTTGGCGCCAGCGTTCACTAAGGAAGTCTAAAACTTTCTGCCAGGCCGCAAATGAGTTGAAGAAGACCACGAAATTATCGGCCATCGTTCTTCCTGAATCAGGGTGCCTGACCGAGTTGATCTTCTCCCAGTTTCCCCTTAGAGTATCTTGGGCCAGGACGATCCGGTCTTCCGCCTCTTGCAAGTTCTCCCTTAGTGTAGTGGTTATTCGTTCGTAGCCGGTTCCCGTCTCGTCCCTCATCAGTTCGTAAAAGGCATTCAGCGCCTGGTAGAGATCGCGATCGGCATTGAGAATTAAAGCCGATGATTCAAAGCATTCTTCATAAAGGGAGCGGACATAACTGGAGGAAACGGTTTGCAGGATGTTAATCCCGGAAAGCACGGAGACCACCAGGGCGGAAATGGGTATCATTAAAACAACCAACAGTTTGGTGCGGAGTTTTAGCTTTTTGAACAAGGGAATTCGCCTCCACATCCATTACCCGGTCATTCTTGGAGGGCGGTAAAATAAAGCAGTGGCCGGCTAATGATCGTAGTATTGTATATAAAATATCGTCAACAGTAATAGAAACTTAACGGTAAAAATTCGGCAAGGCATTAAATTCCAACCCGTTGTTGTTTAGTTTTTGTTGAGAACCGGCTCCGTAAAATAAATGTGACACTAATCCTAAATCAAGCGTTTTCACGTTACCGGGGGTTATCTTTTGCCGGCATGGGACGTAATGGATTATAGGGGAGGTGGTTGTAAAATGAAGGGAGACTGGAGCTGGTTTCTTTTTCTTCTTATGATGTTATTCTTTTTGCCGGTGCAAGCCGGGGCCGCACCCTTAAGGTTACGGGTTTTTACCGGAAACGCCTGGGCAAAGAACCGGTCTTCCTCGGGGAATTCGGGCATATGTTCCCGCTTAAGGGTTCCTTGCCCCTTCCGGAGGAGGGCTTGACGGTTCAGCCGTACGTCTACGAAGCCTTCGGCTTAGGCTCGTACAAAACGACAATTGCCATCCAGAAGCAGGTGGGGGATTAACCCGGGCAAAGGCTGGGACAGGTAGAAGAGGCAGATACAGGAACCGCCGGGGACCGTTGGCGTCCCGGCGGTTCCTTTACAGCCATCGATAAAAGGAAAGTCTGTGTTATAGAACCTTCAGCCGGTAGATTAGTCTATGAACATAAGATCCTTTCAACCAATCTGTAAACCGTTGTTCCAGTCTTTTTTGGCCAATCAGAACATGGGGGATCATCTCTTTGCTTAGCCCTGTTGATTGCTTGTAATATCATATCCTTCGTAATCATTTGCCGTTTAATACCTTTTTTATAGTCTGGCAAATAACGTTTTAGTCTTTCTGAACACTTCTTAGCGGTTGAAATCCCTTTAGCCTCCTCAAAATGAAATAATAACCAGAGTTCAAATAGGGGGTTACTCACCGCCAATCCATAATTAGCGCGGCCTTGGGACCAATTATATAGTTCTGCAAGCTGTTCATGTGTCCATTTGTCTTTGTCTACTACAAGCCATGCTTCATCTTCATCCCTTAGGCCTTCATCATCTAAAAATCTCTTCATTCGATCCAAGACTGATCTTGGTGCAGACTTTTTATCTCTCGTTAGGCATTTAATATTAACAATTACGTTTCCGACTATCTGCTGTAAAATCGAAAAGTACTCCGGCTCTGTTTTCGCGCCTTCCGTTGCGATAACGAACATCTTGCGATAGCGTCTTTCTCCTAATGGCCGGCGAAAGGTCCTTCTGGGGGGCATTAAGCATCCCCCCTGTCTTCCTTATCAGGATATATACAGGATAAGTCGTTGATAAGAAAACGGGGGATCCCGCCTAACCTTCCTTGTAAATAACTTTTTCTAATGTCTTTATCGCTCCGGACATCCTTATATTCGCTAAACGACATGATACTGGAGGCGCCATGAGCATTCCGTTCCGTTATCCACATTTCGTCGCGCCTGAATAGATTCTGGTCCATGAGTAAAACATCATGGGTTGTGAATAACAGTTGTTTCCGGCTTTCTTTTGAACAAGTCTTTAAATACAGCTCGAGTAAACGCCGGGTTAAAAGGGTGTGCAGGCTACGATCAATCTCGTCAATAACAATAATTTTGCTTGAATCTTTTCGCCCTAACTCCACGAAGGCTGGAATAAGATCCATGATCCGTTGGGAACCGTCCGCCTCTTGGCGCAAGTCAAAGCGAACTTCGGAACCATCATTTTTTTGATGATAGGTAAACAGTTTCTTTGCTTTTAAGAGACCGTTTTCCCTTGACAGGATTATACGTTCATTATCCGGCTCCAATATGATTACAACCGTCGTTCCTTCTTTTACTTCCTCTTGAAGTGCTCTCAAAGGTTCGGGAAGTGACTTCACCGGGATATCTTCAGCGCCTAAACGCACAATCCCGGTATCAAGTTCATAAAGAAAAGTATTCATCGCTTCATATAAAGGGCTGTTCTCATTAATAAAATATTCAAATGGACCAAATCGCATATCAGGAGCGATAAGGATCAAGTTGTTGTTGAACCAATCATACACCGGCTTAAAATTATCTACTTTTTGCGAGACCGCATTTGTTAGATAGAGTTGATTTTCCCTCGTTCCTTTATAAGCAAAGTTAAGAAAGTCTATGTCTTTAAGACTAGGATGTAATTTAAAACCATCGGGGCGCCGGTGATAAAGGAGTTTTTCACTGGCACTCGTTATCTGAACGAGTTTTTCCTCAATCACTTTTTGTTTTGTCACAGAGAAACTGAATTCATATACTAATTCATTAATTAGAATTTCCAACTCAAACTTGGTCGGTTGCTCCGGGTTTGCCCCAAGAAGAAATGGCTCAACAGGAATTAAGCTTTCCAGGCGAGTACCATGAACTATGAAATTTTTTACGAAATTTAAGGCTTTAAAGAAATTTGTTTTCCCCGAAGCATTCCCCCCATAAATTACAGCGATAGGAAGGATTTTCATCCGGTACTTTGGAATCTCCGCCAAGCGTTGCTTATGCTGCCTTTCGCGCGTGGCAATCATCGAAAAGGTAGCCTGGTCTTTAAAAGACATCCAGTTTTCTATGGAAAAGCTAACAATCATTTTAATTTCCCCTTTTAGGAGAAAATTTCTCCTTTTTTATATAGTATACTATGTTTTTTAAAAAAATAAACCATTTTCAAGAGAAAAATCCTCTTAAAATTGAGAATCAATTAGATACCCCTAAGTGTAAAGAAGAAGTATAGATTGCAATTACGGAAAAAATTCTCACCGAACATTAGTTCTCTGACAGACTGTTGTCACCCCCATATGGTAAACGACTCTTGTTATGGGGTAGTCCGCTTTGTGGTCGATCGCCTTCTAATGAGTATCGGGTTTTGCCGAAGCGTGAGACTGGCGCCGGGAGCGCAATTGGAAGCCTAGACTTCTCCCACAGTCGTCATTATCAATATCTCATTGTCGCCAATTTTAATCTCTGTTTTAACTACTCGCTCTTGCGCCCACCCGGGCTCTTTTGGAATTAGCCGCAGAACTATACCATCAGCGGTTTTTTCTTTATGAAGAACACCAGTGACTAGAGAAGTATTATCATCAATCGATAGAGAAAACTCCATCTCTTTTGCGGTCTCCTTTCCAAAAATCAAGGAAGGGGTGAAGTTGAACGAAAACAATCTTTCCTGGTTAAAAGGGGAGAGAAAAGCAATTTCCTTAATCCCTATTTCCCCATCAATCATTTCTGCCTTAATAACCTCATTTTTACTGGCAATCTTTATCTCATTATTTTGAATCTCTGTAATCATGTACTCTTTTTCTTCGTCACCGCTTTTATAGATCCACTTTTCACCTTCAGCAAGTACCGGCGGCGTTTTTATTAGTCTCAGATCTTTTTCGCCGGCGAAGATAACGCCGATTAGGAATTCTTCCGTGTAGTAACCTTTCATTCCCGTAAAAAAGATTGGTACGCGAACCATATACGGTATTTTGTAACTGATTCCATCGATTAAAATACTACTTTTCTTACTGGCTAAAGTGCTTTTACCACGGTACATGACTGGCAGGGCACTATCTTTGGCATGGCCTCCCGGTTCCGTTAACCCTCCATACTTTTTCACCGGCTTTGCTGCTGTGTATAAGTTAAACTCGACAAGTTCTTCATTGATTGTGCGAAAGCGTAAAAACACTTCCGGCCTGCTTTTTTCCAAATCCCAATCATACTGAATATCAGTATAGTAAGTCTCTCTGGAGGCCCCTCGTTTTTGCAATTGCTTAACAAGTTCTTTGTTGTTTATGTAATCAATTTGCGTCTGGTCATGGCGTGTAAGAATTGCCCGTATTAGCGGCGGTTCAGTTCCACTGCCCGTTTTAATCATCGCTTCGACAGCTTCATATTCCTTATGTCCTTCAAAAAATAACATAACATGGTAATCATGGTCTTCAAACAAAGCGAAAAACGGTTGAACAAAAAATCCTGATCTGACCGTGGCAAGTGTGTTATTGCCTATGATCAGCAGTAATAAAATGCTAAAGATTACTTTTGCAAGGTTTTTTTTAAAATGAATCCTCATATTTTCATTTCTCCTTCTTGTAATAATTTGGACGCATCTTCTCCAAACCATTACTTACCAGGGTAAACTGCATTCTTGTCAATATATATGCCGGCACAGTGCAGGTTCAAGAGTTGCGGTTTTTCTCTTTCCATTCCCGCCAGTATTCCCGGATGAACTCTTTGGTGACAGGGAAGGAATGCTCCGTAAGTAAGCGCTGGTACTCCCCGGCAAACATCTCATAATCCGCCGGGACTAAACTCCGGCGCAGGCGGTAGCTCCATTCCACCCCGGTGGTCAGCGCGGTCCAGGAGAGGTTGGCCGAGCTGATGAAGACTTCACTATCCTCAGGCATGGTGAAGAAGTAGGCTTTCGGGTGGAAGGAACGCCCGGTTTCGGCGTAAACCTGGAGCCTGAGAGCGGGGCCGATTCTTTCGACCAGGTACTCCAGGGCATAGGGTTCTGTGTTATAAAGATAGGTCCCGGTAAGGATGGTAATTGGCGTCCCCCGGTCCGCGGCTTCCCGCAACGGCTTGGCCAGGAGCCGGGCGCCGGATTCGGTAATGAAGGCGACCAGGAAACGGATCTCCAAGGCTTCCGCAATTGCCGCGCGGAGGTACTTAAAGAGGGAATCCCCGGGCCCCCTGATGGCGTTGTTCACCCGGTAAGGATCAGGTTCGCACCGGTTCATTTTTGCCGCCCCTTTCCATTGTTACTCTTTACTTCTATGGTTTTCCATTTTTTCCTCCTTCAGGACCGGCGGCAACCGGGGGCAAAACAATCTGAACCCCTTTAACTTCAAGGTTTTCTGTGATATAATGTTTCCATCAAATAGGAAAAAGGAGTAAAAAATGAAAAGGCTATTATTCTCCTTAGTGATTGTTTTTGCCCTCTCAACATGCGCCTCCGCGCAAATTGAATATATCGGGTTTTCTTTGCCGGAAGACGCAAGCAGTGGGACCCCTTATCAACTGGAACCCTATTTTTTCCTCCATTATTTTTACGTGGATGTCCTGTACTTCTTTGACTTGCTGGACAAGGTGGATCTCCAGACAAAGATGGAGATGTTCGCGAAGATCCTTAATAATATCAGGGAAGATTACCCGGTGGAGCTGGTTATAAAATTTGATGACTGGGATGAGCCTTTGCGCGTATCGTATCGGGTATTTGCCAGTGAAGGCAGGCAAATAGTATTCATGACAACCAATTTTGATCTCGAAAACCAGGAGACGCTACCGGCGTACACCTGGGAGTGTTATGCCCACATTTATTACATATTCGGCGACAAACTGGTGAATAACTACTATTTATTCTCGGAAGAAAAAGAAGAGGTGCATATGACAGACCTCAATGACCTGGCGGATTTTTATCTTTTTGATGAGCGGGAAGATAACGACCATTTGATTGAAGATCTCTTGCTGGCGCATATTAATGCCGGTGATGAACCCTTGGTCTCAAGATTTGTTGGTTATTTGACCCTTACCCAGTATTACATGGTCATAAATGAACTGGAGAAAGCCGGGAAGAGATTGGCCGAAGCGGAAGGGCTTTTTGAGGAGTTGAGGGAGAAGGATAAGGAGAATTGGGGCGCGCTGCTTACCATGACAAAGGAACAGGTTGAAGTTATTGCGCAAATAAGAGGCGCCCTGCCGCAGGATGAAGAATAGCTTTTCCAGGGTTCAGTTTAACGGGGGATACCGGAAGAGCGGCTGCATTTGCGCAGCCGCTCTTTTGTGTGGGGTTTATAGATTTCCTTTACCAGCTATGAGTTGCCTTTATGAGTTATAGTTCCCTTACCCGGAATTGTTCCTCTATCCGAGGATTGCCTTTAAGTCCGCTTCCGGTTGGCTGATTTGCCTGATGGCAAATTTCTCCACCAGTAGATCCAAGAAGTTCTGGGAGATAAAAGCCGGCAGGGTCGGGCCAAGGAAGATATTTTTGATGCCCAGCGCCAGCAGGGTCAGGAGGATGGCGACGGCCTTCTGTTCATACCAGGACAAAACCAAGGTGAGGGGAAGGTCGTTCACACCGCAACCAAAGGCGTCGGCCAAAGCAGTGGCGACACGGATCGCTGAATAGGCGTCGTTGCATTGGCCCATATCCATCAGCCGGGGCAGGCCGTTGATTTCCCCCAGATCAAGGTCGTTAAAGCGGTACTTGCCGCAGGCCAGGGTGAGAATAACGGTATCGGCCGGGGCTTTTTGGACAAATTCCGTGTAGTAATTCCTGCCGGGTCTGGCGCCGTCGCAACCTCCCACCAGGAAAAAGTGTTTGATCGCGCCGGATTTGACCGCCTCCACCACCCGGTCAGCCACCCCCAGGACGGCATGGTGGCCAAAACCGGTGGTCAGGACAGTGCCGCCGTTGATCCCTGTCAGCCGGTGCTCCTCGGGCCAGCCCCCCAGTTCCAAAGCTTTCTTAATCACCGGGGAAAAGTCCTTCTCCCCGTTTTTCTCGGGGATATGGACCAGGCCGGGGTAACCGACAACCGCCGTGGTGAAGACCCGGTCGGCATAGGAAGGTTTGGGCGGCATCAAACAATTGGTGGTGAAGAGGACCGCGCCCGGTACGCCGTCCAGTTCTTTCTGCTGGTTCTGCCAGGCTGTCCCGAAGTTGCCCTTTAAGTGGGGATACTTCTTCAGCTCCGGGTAGGCGTGGGCCGGCAACATCTCCCCGTGGGTGTAAATATTGATCCCTTTGCCCTCGGTCTGGATGAGAAGCTGCTTCAAATCATGAAGGTCATGGCCGGAGATGATGATAAAAGGCCCTTTTTCAATAATAGTACTCACCTTTACAGGTACCGGCTGGCCAAAGGCGGAGGTGTTGGCCTCATCAAGCAGGGCCATGCACTTGAGGTTTGTTTCCCCGCATTCCACCAGCAGATCCAGCCATTCCGCAACCGGGCGGTCAGGACCACCGACTGCCCGCAGCCCTTTGTAGAAGAAGGCGGTGACGTCCGGATCCTTTTTCCCCAGGACATGGGCGTGCCAGGCATAGGCCGCCATTCCCCGGAGCCCCAGCAGCAGGGTGGAGCGGAAAGAAACCTGGTCCGGGTCGCCGCTCCACAGCTTCTCCGGTGGCAGGTCTTCTGCACCCCCGAGTTTCTCTTTTTCTTCCCGGACGAGGGCGGTCAATTCCCGGATCCGGTCCTCGTCAAAATTGACATTGGTGACTGTGGCGAATAAGCCCTGCATCAACAGTTCATCGACCCGCTCGGAACCGGGCGCGCCTTCACGGCCTTCCATTGCCCCGGCCAATCCCACCAGGGCGCCGGTCAGTTCATCCTGGGCATTGGCAACAACAGGTGTTTTGCCGCAAACACCCATCTTGACACAGCCCTTACCACCGGCGGTTTGTTCACACTGGAAGCAAAACATATCGCTCATACTATCGACCTCCTTGCTTTTTCACCATCGCCAAGGGAACCCGGCAGACCGTGTGTCCCCAAGATCCGCATTGCGATTTTATCTGTATTGTATTCGAAGGATGGTGAAAAAGCAGTAACCGGGGTTACCAATGGGCGGGTGGTTTGAATTTTTTTCGGATCTTGAAATTAAAGGTTTAAGAGTTTCTTCTCAATTTCATAAAATCTTTCTAGATGATAGGAGAAATCTTTATCCGGGAAGAGCCTTGGCAGTACCGTGACAGTCCGGGCTAACTCTGTTAAGACTTTTTCTCTATTCACTTCTCTTAATTCGGGGAACTTGTCCGGAAAATCAATATAAAAGTATTGCCAGCCCCGGACGGCACAGGAGGCAATCATCGCATCAAAGTACTCCTCAAGAGAGATGTTCATGGGGAAATAGGCGCCGCTGTCATAAAAATAGATCTT
>JAAYGG010000026.1 GCA_012727895.1 Bacillota bacterium | reverse complement strand
TTCCCGCTGTTTTTCAGGAGGATCCGGTGCTGCCGGGTGAGGTAATCCTGTTCCTTCCCGGTGATGACATCCGAATAAACCACCCAGTCGGGGCAAGGCCTGCCGGCCTCCAGGTGTTCCTCGAGGATCCGGCGGGCCTTTTCCAGGTTGACTTCGCCATATAGATACACGCCTGTTTCATCTTCCACCTCGACCAGGGGTTCGCAAAAGCACATGCCGATACAACCGGTCCGGACCAGGGTAAAGTCTTTCTCCGGCGCCTTTGCCAGTTCCGAACGGAAAAAATCATAAACCGGACGGGCGCCGGCGGCAATACCGCAACTGGCCAGCCCGACACGGATGATCTTCTTTTTTACTGTTGTTTCAGGTTTCATCAGGACAACCGCCCCTCTTTATCTTGCAGACCTTCTTTGTTTTGCATCCCCTCTATATTTCGCGCTTCCTCTTTGTTTTACGCCTCTTTTTTGCTAGATGCGTCCCAATCCCGCACCAGCCGGACGGCCTTCTCCGGGGTCAAGCGGCCAAAGGTCTCGCCGTTGATTGTTATTACCGGAGCCAGACTGCAACAGCCCAGGCAGGCCACTTTTTTAATGGTGTACTTCTGATCCGGGCTGGTATCGCCCTCTTCAATCCCCAGCTCCCGGCGGAGCGCCGCGGTGATCTCTTCCGCCCCCGCCAGGTGGCAGGCGGTGCCGTGGCAGACCTGGATCAGGTTTTCGCCGACGGGCTGGAGGCAGAACTGGGAGTAAAAAGTAGCGATACTCAAGAGTTCGCTCCCGCATAACCCGGTCAAGGCAGCGACCCGCGGTAGGAGTTCAGGGGGGATATATCCGAATTCCTTCTGGATTTCCTGGAGGACCGGTATTGCCGTCCCCTGCCCGCGGCCCAGGCTGCGGATGAGATGGTCAATCCTCTCCCGGAGCGGGCCGCCGGGTTGTAAATAGGCAACCTTCCCGGCTGTACCGGCCATTATTCCCCCTCCCCCGGGTGCGGGGTTTGACGGTCAAAGAGGTCAACAACCCGCAGAGTAGTGAGTTTTTCCACCCAGGGCAACCCGGTGATTTTCGCGGTGATCTCCTCCAGGCTGGAGAGGGCTTCAACCATCACCACCAGGTCGTACTCGCCGGCCACCGGCTCCACGTAGTCCACGTCCGGGATCTCCTCCAGTTCCAGCAGGCCGTTGCGGAGATCGTCCTGGTTGGTTTCACTTTTTACCTTGAGTAAGAAATATGCTCGCAAGCCCATACCTCTGGTCGCTCCTTCCTAAATCTCTACCTGTCTTCTTGTTACCGGCCTGAGCCGGGGAGAATCTTATCTTTTATATCATACCATTATACCATATCATTATACTATATCATTTTCTCCTGGAGAAAACCCTTTTTTCGCAGGCCGGTCCCGCAGGCGTCAAGCGGGAGCAACAGCCGGCGGGGAGGATGTCATGCTTTTATTTGTGATAAAAAAATGGATACCTGCTGAACAGGTTTAACGATTTGTGTAATTGCTTTAGCCGTTTTTTAGCATCAAAAAAAGGCGTTTATGCACCTTGCCGGATTTATAATTCAACTATTTGTTGTCATCAGGAAAAAATAAGAAGAACTGCGCCGAAGCGCCTTTCTGAACTTGCTAATATCCTGCCCAAAGGGCCACCCCAAAGGGTTGCTCTAAAGGGAGCCGCCGATATCTTTACCGGTATAGCTATTCGTTGCTATAACTATAAAACCCGGAGTGCTGTCCGTTTTTGTCATAGATCCAGATACCGCCATGACCGTCTGTTGTTGCATTAATTGTCACAGAACTCTGGCCACTTTTGTTATAGGTATAAATATAGCCGCTTTCAATACCTGTGGCCATAAGAGTTCCCCTGATCCCTTTTTATCATCTTCAACATAATTTTGTTGCTATTACCGATTTTTTTCTGGGCAGCACCGGAGGGGGAAGGCTTAGGGTCTTTTGGAGAATAGATATCTCCTTTATTATGTAACCACAGGGAGGAAAAGGAAAACAAGGCACGAATATTTTAGAACATAAAACTTTGGGTAGGAGAGGGCTATGCAACGAAAAGAACTGGGGGATTTTGGTGAGGCCCTGGCCGGGAAGATCCTGGAGCATAAAGGGTATGTGATCCTTGACCGCAACTTCCGGACCAGTTACGGGGAAGTGGATCTGGTGGCCAAAGAAGGGGAAGTCCTGGTTTTTGTCGAGGTTAAAGCCAGAAGAAGCTGGAGCTACGGGTCGGGGGCGGAGGCCGTGACCAGGACGAAGCAACAACGGCTGATCCGGGCGGCTCTCCTCTATATGTTCCGCCGGGGCTGGCAAAACCGCCCGTGCCGGTTTGACCTGCTTGAATTGGAACTGGACAAGGAGGGAAAACCCCGCAGTTACCGGCTGCTGAAAAACGCCTTTGTGCTTGAAAGGGGGAAGAACTACTGATGCCGGCCAGGCTCTTCAGCGCAGCGGTTTTGGGGATTGACGGGTACCTGATCGAGGTGGAGGTGGACCTCTCCCTGGGGCTACCCTCCTTTGATTTGGTGGGGTTGGCGGATACCGCCGTCAAGGAAGCCAAGGAGAGGGTGAAGGCGGCCATCAAAAATTCGGGGTATCCCTTTCCTCTTCACAAAATCGTTGTGAACCTGGCCCCGGCGGACCTGAGAAAGGAGGGCGGCGGCTTTGACCTCCCGATTGCCCTCGGGATTATGAGCGGGGCCGGTTTAATTAATCCTGAACGACTGGCGGAGGGGGTGATCACCGGTGAATTGGCCCTGGACGGTACAGTCCGCCCGGTCCGCGGTGTCTTGGCAATTGCCCTGGCCGCCCATAAAGCGGGGAAGCGGTTTCTCCTGCTCCCGGCGGCCAATTATGCCGAAGCCCGGGTGGTGGAAGGGATTGAGGTGGTGCCCCTCCGGAACCTCCGCCAGGCGGTGGCTTTTTTGAACGACGGCCTCATCCCGCCGGCGCCCCCGGCCCGCAAGAAGGAAGGGGGAAACCCCGGGGCGGGGGAGGACTTTGCCGAAGTCAAAGGGCAGGAGACGGCAAAAAGGGCCCTGGAGATCGCCGCCGCCGGCGGGCATAATCTCCTGCTCCATGGACCGCCCGGTTCCGGCAAGACCATGCTGGCGCGGAGGATCCCGTCGATCCTGCCGCCGCTTACCCGGGAAGAATCGGTGGAGATTACCAAGATCTACAGTATCGCCGGGTTGCTGCCCCCCGGGGCTTCTTTGGTAACCAGGCGCCCGTTCCGCAGCCCCCACCATACCATTACCAAGGCCGGGCTGACCGGCGGGGGCGGTCACCCGCGGCCGGGCGAGGTGACCCTGGCCCACCACGGGGTCCTCTTCCTCGATGAGCTTACCGAATTCCGCCGGGAAGTACTGGAGGTGCTGCGGCAGCCGCTGGAGGACGGGGTGGTCTTGATCTCCCGGGCTTTGCTCTCCCTGGTCTACCCGGCCCGGTTTATGCTGCTTTTGGCGATGAATCCGTGCCCCTGCGGTTTTTTTGGTGACCCGGAACACCCCTGCTCCTGCACGCCCTGGCAGTTACAGAGGTACCGGGCGCGGGTCTCCGGCCCCCTTCTCGACCGGATTGACCTGCGGATTGAAACGCCGCGCCTGAGCCACCGGGAGATCCTGGCGGAAGGCGCCGGTGAGTCCTCGGCGCAGATCCGGGAACGGGTGGTCCGCGCCCGCGCCCTGCAGGAAGAGAGGTTTGCAGGAACCGGGATCCATTGCAATGCCCATATGGGTCCCGGAGAGATAAAGAAGTTCTGTCGTCTTGGGGCGGAAGCCCGCCGGTTGCTGGCCGGGGCGATCCAGCACTACGGACTCTCAGCCCGCGGCTGCGACCGGCTTTTGAAGGTGGCTAGGACCATCGCGGATCTTGAGGGAAAAGAGGTGATCAACAGCGCCCATCTGGCCGAGGCCATCCAGTACCGGGAAGAGAAAAGTTGAATAAAAAGGAAAAGATGCGGTTATTCTTTTGCCTCTTCTATATAAGGCTCGATATGCGCTATTACCTGTGAATTCTTTTTGAACTTTGCCTTGATCGCATCTTCTATGTCGTGAGCCAGTTTATGTGCTTTTTCAACATCTAGTTCGGAATTGACCATTATGTGGAGGTCAATATATAAATCATTAATGCTGCCTCTACTTCTGATATTATGAACGTCTTTAACATCATCAAAGCTCAGGACAATATCGCTTATCTCTTTTGCATCAATCGCTACACCGTCAAGAAGAACATCGCTATTCTCCTTAAAAATTTCGTAGCCGGCGTGAATTATAAAACCGGCTACGATTAATGAAACAATAGGGTCGATTACCGGGGGAAGCCCTAATTTAACGCCGGCGAGGGTTATTAAAACCCCTAATGAAATAAAGATATCACTTCTTGTGTGCATTGAGTCGGAAATAAGGATCTGACTGTTGAATTCTTTCCCCTTTCTATACTCGACAACAGAAACAATGATATTAACGACTAAAGTAAAAATCAGGGCGATAAGGCTTTCAATTGTAATTCCAGGAACTATCGGTTCTATAAACCTTTTCACTGCATCGAAAATCACCTTTCCGGCAGCAAAAAAAAGGATGACCGCTATAAACAAACCCGCTAGTGTTTCATATTTATGATGTCCATAAGGATGGTCTTCATCTTCAGGTTTGGCTGCAAAATGAATACCAATCAACCCAATGATGTTGGAAGAACCGTCGGAAAGGGAATGGAACCCATCTGCGGTCATGCTCGCGCTTTTAATAATTGAACCGATGATAATTTTCAATGCCGCTACAAGTAGATTGGCCAGCAAAATAAGGAAAAGAACCTGCCGTATTTTATGGAAATTCTTTTCTTCCATAGATTTTATCATAGAAAAACCTCCTGCTACGGACTGACTCCCTTTTCCCCTCATGCTTATTCACAGTATTCATCCGCGCCCCCATGGGTGATATAAACATACTGGTGTTCCCATAGTTTTTTATTATTAATAAAAAAATCCATGAGCCATGTTTAAAGCAATGTCCCATGGATTTGCTGATATCCACTGTCTTATAAAAAGACCCGGCCGCACACGGATTAAACCGTGCCGCCTGTTCATTTGCTGATTATTAAATAAAACGAACATTATTAATTATTTGTAAACATGTTTATAAAATATTATATTGGCCTTTTGTGAAACTGTCAATAGCGCAAATAGTTGCTTTATCCTATTACACTGAGCTAATAATGCAATTGGCGGGAGCCAAAAGCCTCTTGCGGAAAAATCATTAATTTGTTGGAAATGGAAATCGTGTTCTGTGTTGTCATAAAATATTGTTATTCCTTTAATTTAATGTCATAATTAGGTTATAAATCCATTACAGGATTTATTAATCGCGGCACGGGTAGCGTGCCATACAAAAACTTATCGAAAGGGCAAATCCAGTGAAAACTGGAGACGCAAAGCCACGGGCCTAAAGCTTTACGCCAAGGCAGCCGGGTTTCCGAAATAGGTTTTTTTCTTGTGTTCTAACTTATTAATAAGCGGAAGGATGGTGTATATGTGGCAATGAGAGTAGGCGCAATCGGTTATTATCTGCCGGAAGAGGTCACAAACGATGAGTTGCTGGCGAGGGTGGCTGCCGGCTCCGGTCCTGGGGTTGACCTGAAAAGGCTGGAGCGGAAGCTGATCCTGAACGAGGCGGAGACCCGTTGCTTTATTGGACCGGAGGAAACCGCCGTGGATATGGCGGAAAAGGCGGCCCGGCGGTGTTTGGAGCGTTCCGGTTGCCAGGCGCAAGATATCGACTTAATCTTGTACGCGGGGATGAAAAGGGAATATGTTGAACCGGCAATGAGCGTCTTGTTGCAGGATCGCCTCGGTGCGAAAAATGCCAATGCCTTTGATCTATCCAACGCTTGCCTGGGTTTCCTAAACGCCATGGAAGTGGCGAAATTATATATTGATTCAGGAAGATACCAGAAGATCTTAGTGGTTAGTGCCGAAACCGGTTCGGAATGGATCCCTTGGGATAAGTTTACCGGAGAGAGTGAAATGGCCGGTTTTTCTGCATTGACGGTTTCTGATGCCGCAGCCGCCATGTTACTGGAGGAGGGAGGGGATGAGAAAAGTTTTGGGTTGTTTGAATTTAAAACCTTCGGTGAGTATCATGATCTTTGCCAGATAAGGATCGGTAAAGGGGGTGATGATCTAAAGCTCCTGGTGGAAAGTAGGCAACTGGCAATCACCGCTATTGAGATTCTTTCGGAATTTATTCCCCGGTTTTTACATAAGGCCATCGAGCACTTGGGCGGGCTTGATATCTGGTTCCCCCATCAAGTTACCGGAAATCCCAAACGGTTTTTTGGCAAGCTCGAGGATGAATTACATGATATTTGTTATAACTCCTTTTTGAAAGTGGGGAATACCGGATCCCTATCAATACCGTTGGGGATGGCCTTAGCCGAGGAAGAAGGAGCCTTGAAAAGGGGCGATAAGGTCGCTTTGATCGTGGGGGCTTCCGGATTTTCTTATGGCGGAGCTTGTTTAGTATATTGACAGAGGAGGGAGAGCATGAGCGCAATCAGAAGTATTCTCTATAAAGGCAAAGAGATTATTGTTATTGATTTTTCGGAGTTCGGGGCGGATAAAGAAAAAACTTTGGCCACTATTGCTCAGGTTTTTCCAACCCTCAGCGCCCGTCCGAAAAATTCTGTTTTAACCCTGACTAATGTCAACGGCATGAGGTTCGATAAGGAAGTCCTTGACGCCTTCAAAGAATCGGTTATGCAAGTAAAGCCGTACCAAAAGAAAGCGGCGGTGATCGGGTTGAAAGGTATTCAAAGAGCCGCATATAGCATTATCACGATGATGACCAGTGATATCACGAAAGCCTTTGATTCGGAAGCTGAGGCCAAAGAGTGGCTGGTAACCGATTAAACACCGCCTGTACCCTGTACCCCACTGACGTGTAGGTTATAGTCTCCTTTTGGCCAAAACAACCGGTCAGGTGCGTGCTTTTTACCGCCGGTTGTTTTTTCTTTTTGCTGGTGTAAAATAAAACCCACAGTGTCTTGCGACTATCCTAAGAGCC
>JAAYGG010000025.1 GCA_012727895.1 Bacillota bacterium | reverse complement strand
TGCGGGAAAAATCGCAATACCGGCGATTGTTCGTGCAGTGAACAAGAGATTGACCCACGCTTGGCAGTACTGGCCAAATGGAAGAAGTAACAAGGAGGTGGAGGAGATGGCCAACCCGAAAAAGAGACATACCTCAACCAGAAGGGACAAGCGGCGCACCCATTGGAAGCTGGAACTCAAAGCATTGACCCGCTGCGAGCATTGTCATGAACCCAGAATTGCCCACCGGGTCTGTCCCAATTGCGGTTACTACAAAGGCCGGCAGGTTTTTGAAGTAGCCAAAAAGGAGAAGAAAAAGGTCATATAGGCCTTTTTTCTTTAGAAGAAACCTCCCTGCACTCCCTTTAATTTATTTTTCAGGTATTTTCTTTCTTTTTTTTAATATATAGATGTTTGCAGGGTATTTTTAGTTTCTTGAAGGGAGGTCCAGACCGTTGAAAATCGCGGTGGATGCCATGGGGGGAGATTATTCCCCGAGAGAAGCTGTGCGCGGCGGTCTGCAAGCTATAGAAGAAAAGAACCTCCAGATCATCTTTGTCGGGCGCGAGGAAGCGATTAAGGAAGAACTGGCCGCCGCCGGTTACCAGGGAGGTCTCAACGGGCCGGTTTCGATCGTTGACGCCTCCGAGGTAATCGCCATGGATGAGCACCCGGCCACTGCGGTTAGGAAGAAAAGAAACTCCTCGATTGTCGTGGCCAACCGCCTGGTCAAAGAGGGAGAGGCCGGTGCGGTGGTCTCCGCCGGGAATACCGGGGCGGCGATGGCTGCTTCCCTTTTAACCTTGGGACGGATCCCGGGGATTGCCCGCCCGGCGATTGCCATTCCCATGCCGACTTTGCGCGGGGTAACAATCCTCCTCGACGCCGGGGCTAATGCCGACTGCGACCCCAGGGATCTGTTGCAGTTCGGCTTGATGGGAACGGTCTATGCTGAAGCAATTATGGGAATTCCTTCTCCCCGGGTGGGGTTACTCAGTATCGGCGAGGAAGAAACAAAAGGCAACCGCCTGGTCCTTGAGAGCCACGAACTCTTCAAAAAAAGCGGTCTGAATTTCACCGGTAATATTGAGGGGCAGGATCTTCCAAGAGGCCTTTGCGATGTGGCGGTCTGTGACGGGTTCGTCGGCAACATCGTCTTGAAACTTACGGAAGGTGTGGCCGGCGTCCTGTTACAGCGGATTAAAGAGATCCTCACCGGTTCCCTGCTGGGTAAAACCGCTGCTTTACTCATTAAAAAGGGCTTACAGGACCTGCGCAGCCAGATGGATTATGCCGAGTACGGCGGCGCCCCGCTCTTGGGGGTCCAGGGAATCACCATCATCAGCCACGGACGCTCCAAAGCCAAGGCCTTTAAGAATGCGGTCCTCTTTGCGGCAAAAGCAGTGGAGGAGGATCTGGTCGCCAAGATCCGGCAGGCGATCGAAGATTATAAAGGATCCGGAAGAAAATAAAAAGCAAAGAAAGAGAAGGACGGTAGGAGGTTGGCAATGACCGGAAAGAAATTGGTTTTTCTTTTTCCCGGCCAGGGAATCCAACGGGTAGGAATGGGAGAGGCTTTTTATAAAGAATACCAGGAAGCCAAGGATTTGTTTGCTGAAGCGGAAGAGGTCCTGGGCCTGCCTTTACGGAAGTATTGTTTTGAAGGGCCGGCCGCGGAGCTTACCGCCACCCGCATCGCCCAACCGGCGATTGTCACTGTCTCCTTCATCATCTTTAATTTACTGCAAAAACAAGGAGTTACCCCTTCTTTTGTTGCCGGTCACAGCCTGGGAGAGTATACGGCCCTGGCGGCTGCCGGCGTTTTACCTTTTCGCGAAACTTTGCTCCTTGTCCGGAAACGGGCGGAATTAATGGCGGCCGTTCCCGGTGAAGGCGGCATGGTCGCTGTCTTGAATCTCCCAGTTGAACGTTTAGAGGAATTCTTAGCCAAGTACAAGAAGGAAGGCCTGATCGAACCGGCTAATTTTAATTCTCCTTCCCAGATTGTGGTTTCCGGGGAGAAACGCCTCGTTGTGCAGTTGGCCGAGGAGATTAATAAAGAGAAAACCGGCAAAGCTATACTCCTGGAAGTGAGCGGGGCTTTCCATTCCGGGATGATGAAGCCGGCAGCTGAAGAATTTGAAAAGGTACTGGCGGGCTTTACCTTTTCCACCCCCGCGGTGCCGTTGGTCTCCAATGTTACCGCAGAAGCGGTCACAGCCGCCGGGGAGATCCCCGGTCTCCTGGCAAAACAGCTTTATTCTCCGGTTTTATGGGACAAGTCCTTACGCCAACTGGAAAAGATGGGTGCGGAAGTCTTTTTGGAAATTGGCGGGAAAGTCCTGACGGGATTGGTCAAAAAGACGCTGCCCGGGGCGAAAACCTTTGCCGTGGTCGAACCGGAGGACTTTAAAAAAGCTCTTGCATTTTTAAAGGAGGTTTAGTAATATGAAAATAGCTCATGAGGTGGCTCTAGTCACCGGCGCCGCCCGGGGGATTGGCAAAGCGATCGCCCTGGCACTGGCAGAAGCAGGGGCTTCGGTGGTCTTGACCGATCTGCTCCCGGAAGTCAACGAGACCGCCGCCGCCTTACAGGAAAAAGGGTATAAAGCCTGTGCGGTCACAGGTAATGTCGCCTCCCTTGCCGATGCGCAGCAAATGGTGGAAAAGGCCATTGACGAATACGGCAGGCTGGATATCCTGGTTAATAACGCCGGAATCACCCGGGACAACCTGTTATTACGCATGCAGGAAGAAGACTGGGACAAGGTCATTGCCGTAAATCTCAAAGGGACTTTTAATATGACCAAAGCCGCGGTGAAAACCATGATTAAACAGCGGTCGGGGAAAATTATCAATATTGCCTCGGTCATCGGCCAGATTGGCAATACCGGCCAAGCCAATTACGCGGCTTCCAAAGCGGGGGTAATCGCCTTCACAAAGACGATGGCCAGAGAGCTTGCAAGCAGGGGAATAAGAGTCAATGCTGTCGCTCCCGGCTTCATTCAATCGCAAATGACGGAAGTTTTGCCGGAAGAGGTAAAAGACACCATTCTGCGCCAAATTCCAATGGGGAAATTCGGCCAACCGGAAGATGTAGCCAAAGTAGTGCTTTTCCTTGCTTCCGAAGCCGCCGGGTACATTACCGGACAGGTCTTGCGGGTCGATGGCGGAATGGTAATGTAAGCAGAAAAAGACAACTTATAGTTTTTACAAGTATACGTGAGAAATTTTCCCAGATAGGAATTGGTGGAAGGAGGTGACATGGTGGATAATATCCTTGAGAAAATCAGAGAAATTGTGGTGGAGCAGTTGGGTGTTGACGAGGAAGAGGTGACGGAGAAAGCCTCTTTTGTCGATGATTTGGGTGCCGATTCCCTCGATATTGTGGAACTCATTATGGCCCTGGAGGAAGAGTTTGATATGGAGATCCCGGATGAGGACGCCGAAAAAATCTCCACCGTGGGGGATGCCATAAAATACATCAAGGAACACACCCAATAAGCCAAGTTTCGGAAAGTCCCGGGAAAACTCGGGACTTTCTTAAAAAATCTTTCTTTTGAAGGTAATAATCTCCCCCACCTGATGTGGTGGGGGAATTCATAATACCGGTTTTCACAGGACCTCTGGTTCCTTTGGCAAAAGAAAGCGCCATAAGAAAGAAAACCCAATGTCAGCAGTGACCTGAGCGAGGTGGAATAATGAAGAGAAGAGTCGTCATCACCGGGATGGGAGTTGTTACAGCTCTTGGCCAGGAGATCGAAGAGTTTTGGTCCGCTATTATCAACGGCCGTTCCGGTGTCTCCTTAATCAGCGGTTTTGATACCACCGACTTTGATGTAAAAATCGGTTGTGAGGTTAAAGATTTTGATCCTTCGGCCTATATTGACAGAAAGAGCGCCCGGAGGATGGACCGGTTTGTCCAGTTTGCGGCGGTAGCCTCCTTAAAAGCCCTGCAAGATTCCGGAGTCGAGATAAACGAGGAGAACGCTTCCAGGGTCGGGGTGATCCTGGGTTCCGGGATCGGTGGTATGTGGACATTGGAGGAACAATTCAAAATAAGTTTTGAGAAAGGGCCGCGCCGGGTCAGTCCCTTTTTTATCCCTATGATCATCGCGAATATGGGCGCAGGACAGGTCTCGATCCTTACCGGCGCCCGGGGGCTCAACTATGCGACGGTAACCGCCTGCGCTTCCAGTTCCCATGCGATCGGTGCGGCTTTCCGCGCTATCCAGTATGGCGATGCGGATGTGATGATTACCGGCGGTTCTGAGGCGGCAATCACACCCATTTCTTATGGGGGCTTCAGCTCGGCGGGAACCCTCTCCAAGCGGAATGAGGAGCCGGAAAAAGCCAGCCGTCCCTTTGATGCCGGGAGAGACGGTTTTGTCATGGGCGAAGGCGCCGGCATAATTATCCTGGAGGAACTGGAAAGGGCCCGGGCGCGGGGGGCCAAGATCTACGGGGAAGTAGTAGGATATGGACTCTCATGTGACGCTTACCATATAACCGCGCCGCACCCCGAGGGACTGGGCGGATACGAAGCCATGAAAAACGCTGTGAATGATGCGGGCCTGGAACCGGAAGAAATCGATTATATTAACGCCCATGGCACCTCCACCATTCCCAATGATAAAATAGAAACCCTGGCCATTAAGAGGCTTTTTGGCGATCACGCCTATAAACTGGCGGTCAGTTCCACCAAGTCCATGATCGGGCATCTGCTAGGGGCCGCCGGCGGGGTTGAGGCGATTATTACTGTTTTGACCTTAAAAAATGGGATCATTCCGCCGACAATAAATTACGAAACACCGGATCCCGACTGTGATCTGGATTATGTGCCCAACAAGGCCAGAAAGCAAGAATGCCGTTATGCCCTCTCCAACTCCTTTGGGTTTGGCGGTCACAACGCTTGCCTGGCTTTTGCCAGGTTTGATGAGTGAGATGGTATGGGCGGGAGAAACAAGAAGAAAAAATTGACAGACCCACCCCGGGACTACCATGACCTCGCCCGGAAACTGGAGATTCCGGGCGAGGGATTGGCCCTTTTAAAGCAGGCCCTTACCCACCGTTCCTACAGCCATTTAACAGGAGAACCCTCCAATGAACGCCTGGAGTTTCTCGGCGATTCCGTCCTTTCTTTGGCCATCAGCGATTACCTCTTTTCCAAATGCCCCCGGAAAAACGAAGGGGAATTATCAAAACTCCGGGCTTGGCTGGTAAACGCCGTTACTCTGGCCAGGGTGGCGGAAGAGCTTGAGCTCGGCGAGTACATATTCCTGGGGACTGGAGAGGAAAAAGCCGGGGGCAGGAAAAGAGAGGCTTTACTCGCCGATGTGATGGAAGCGCTAATCGCCGCGGTTTACCTCAGCCGCGGCTGGGAAGAGGTGAAAAAATTCATCACCCGGCACTGGGCGGCAGAACTTAATCAACTGCTGGCATCGGGAGAAGAGCCGTTGGATCCCAAAACCCGGTTGCAGGAGGTACTGCAGAGGATGGGGGAAGCGCCCCGCTATTCTTTAGTCCGGGTTGACGGACCCGATCATGACCGCAGCTATACGGTGAGCGCCTATTACCGGGATAAAATAGTCGGTACCGGTCAAGGCAGAAGCAAAAAAGAAGCGGAACAGGAGGCGGCGAAAGAAGCCCTGCAGTATCTGGAGGAACTTTCTTGATTAATGAAGGAAATCATCAACATCTGTGTAATTATAACTGCAGGTGTAATAATCTGGCAGGGCTCGCGCGCACGCGCCCGCGCCCGTTAAAGAAAGAAAGGGAGGGAGAGTAAGTATTGGAGGTTCTAAAAGTTTCAGCAAAGTCCAGTCCTAAGTCTGTAGCCGGTGCTCTGGCAGCGGTAATAAGAGAGAAAAAGTCTGTGGAGATCCAGGCCATAGGCGCCGGCGCCGTAAACCAGGCGATTAAAGCAATCGCGATTGCCCGCGGTTACGTGGCTCCCAACGGAATCAATCTCGTTTGTATTCCGGCCTTTTCTGAAGTGGAAATCGAGGGTGAGGAACGCACCGCCATCAAGTTTATGGTTCAACCCAGGTGACAGTGGGACCTGGTTTTGGCGCCGGGCCGTAATTTCCCGGTATATCGGGGACAACCTGGCCATATATATTTACCAGGACAGGATATGGTCAGGAGGTGGCGGCATGAGTCCCGATAACCAGGAACGCGATCTGGAGTTCATCACCAGGATCAAACGGTCGGAAGACCCGGCGGCAAAAGAGGATTTGGTCCGCAAATACCTCCCGATGGTCAAACATATTGTGCGAAAAAACATAATTTCAACGCCGGGAGAATATGAGGATCTGTTGCAAGAGGGGGTCATCGGGCTACTTAAAGCGATTAACAAGTACAATCATGAACTTTATTCCATCAAATTCAGTACCTTTGCTTACATCTGCATTTTACGGAAGATCTATAACGCCCGGCGGCAAATCTGGAATACCGGAAACCGGCTGATACAAGAAGCCACCTCGTTTTACCAGGAGATTAAGCCGGAAGGCTCCCGGGTTTTCCTGGATTTAATTGAGGACTCCACCTTTGACCCGGAGAGGATTATCGAAGAGAAATTGACCAGTCACAGGCTGGAGAAGGTTTTGAAAGCCCACCTTTCACCCGTTGAATATCTTGTCTTCTTTCTTTACCTCCAAGGGCTTTCTTGCCGCGAGATCCAAGATAAGCTGGGGATCAAAGCAAAGGTGGTTGACAACGCCAAAACCCGGGCCCGCTTGAAGTTGCAACGGGTAATCAAGCGTTATGGTTCGTTGCTCAACCCGGAGATCCCCCTTAAGACCAGGAAGCGCAGGGATTTGTCGCTCAAGATCATTTCTTAAGATTAAATTTGCGAACGCGCCCGTCAGGAAAATGACGGGTGTTTTTTTGCCGAAAGTATGGTAAAATATTATAAGTTGCTGATTAACTGCAGGGGAGGAGCTTACTTGCGCCTTAAGCAGTTGGAAATTCATGGTTTTAAGTCCTTTGCCGACCGGACCAATTTCACTTTCCTACCCGGTGTGACGGCAATTGTCGGCCCAAACGGAAGCGGCAAGAGTAATATCGCCGATGCCCTCCGCTGGGTTATGGGGGAACATAACATCCGGAACCTGCGCGGGGTGAAGCTGGATGATATTATCTTCTCCGGCAGTGAAAGCCGTAAGCCCCTGGGTATGGCCGAGGTGACTTTATCCCTGGATAATTCCGGCGGTTACCTTCCCCTGGACTTTGCAGAAATCGCCGTTACCCGGCGGATTTACCGGTCAGGGGAGAGTGAGTTTTTTATTAACCGGACCCCGGTGCGGCTAAAGGATATCCAGGATCTCTTCTCCGATACCGGCTTAGGCAAGGAATGCTACTCCATTATCGGGCAGGGTAAGATCGACGCCGTCCTCTCCCTCCGCCCGGAAGAACGGCGGGGGATTTTTGAAGAAGCGGCCGGGATTACCAAGTACAAAAACCAGAAGGCCACCGCCCTGCGCAAACTGGTGGAAACCGAGAATAACCTCCTGCGGGTGCAGGATGTCTTAGAGGAGTTAAAAGGCCAGGCCGAACCCTTGGCGGCCCGGGCGGAAGCGGCCCGTCTCTACCTGCAGGCCACTGAAGAACTGGCCACACTGGAAATAAACCATTCCTACTATGAATTGGAAAGGATCCGGCTGGAACTGGAAGAGTTAGCCGCCAAAGAAGCGGAGTCCACCGGAGTCATGAGCGGTTTGGCCCAAGAAGAAGAGGAACTGGAGCGGGAGATCGCCGCCTTAAAATCGCTCCTTGAAAAATTGGAGAATGAAAAAGGCTCCACGCAAGATTTATTACTGGCGCATGGTACCGAAAAAGAACGGGCCATGGGCAGGCTTCATCTCTTGGCGGAACGCCGCCGCTTTCACCAGGAAAAACTGGCGGAATTGACCAGCCTTCTCCAGGAACAGGAGAGGAAACTGGCCCAACTGGAGGAGAGAAAAGCGGCCCTGGCGGTTCAGGTGGAGTCGGGGGATGAAGAAAAAGCCCGTATCAACCGGGCGGTTAAAGAGAAAGAAGAAGAGCTCCGCCGGCAGGAGGAGCGGATTTTGGAGATCCGCCGGCGCCTGGAGGAGAAGAAAACCCGCCTCTCCCAGCTCCTGCAGGATGTAACCCGCTTCAAACAAGAGATCAACACGATTGAAGTACACAGCGGGTTCCGCCGGGAAAAAATCGAGGAATACCGGGAGAGTTTGGCAAACCTCACCGCCGAACTGGCGGAACAGATTGAGAAGAAAAACCGGCTCCAGGAAAAAATCACCGAAGCCGGGCAAAGACGGGCCGCTCTGGAGGAAGAGGAAAAACGCCTCCGGGTGGAACAGGAAAAAACCCAAAAATACCTGGAAACGCAGGCCAAAAAGAACCAGGAACTGAGAGAGCGGGTCCGGGCGGTGGAATCCAGGCTCACCATTCTTGCGGAGATGGAACGGGAACACCAGGGGTACAACCAAGGGGTAAAATCCTTGTTGCAGCAGGCGAAGAAGGAACCGTTTTACCGCGAGATCCGCGGGGTGGTGGCGGATCTGCTGAAAGTGGAGAAAGGTTATGAGCTTGCCCTGGAAGTGGCCCTGGGCCGGGCTTTACAGTTTCTTGTGATCAAGACGGAAGCCGCCGCCAGGCAGGCCATTGATTATTTGAAGAGATACTCGTTGGGGCGGGTTACCTTCCTCCCCTTGGACCTTGTCGACCCCGGCGCCGACCGCCTGCAGCAGTTCGCCGGATTGTTGCACCGGTATAATTGCCGCCCGGCGACTACGGTTGTCCGGTATCACCCCTCGGACCAGGCCGCCATTAAACACTTGCTGGGTACGACGATCATCGCCCCGGAGATGGAAACGGCGGTCCTGATCGCGGAAAAAACCGGGAAGCGGTTCCGGATTGTCACTCCCGACGGGGAAGTAATCGCCCCGGGCGGCGCGATCACCGGCGGGAAATTCCGGCAGCAACCGGCGGGATTGTTGACAAGAAAAAGGGAACTGGAGGATTTGGAAGCAGAGCGAAAGGATCTGCTGGCCTTTTTGAACCGGGGTTTAACCGAGGAACAAAAACTCCAGGAAAAAATGGCCGCGGTCAACGCGGATTTAGAAGAAAAAACCAGGCTGCGCCAGGAGTTGATCCTGCAAACCGGCTTCCTGCAAAGGGAAGCGGAAGCGTTGGAGAAGACCTGTGGGCAGATGCTGGAAGAACAAGCGCGGATTGAAAAGGCCGTTAACGGGTTGACGGAAGAGATCTCCGCCCAAACTGCGGCTGCCAATGAAAAGGAAATTATCCTCAAGCAAATGGAAGAAGAAATTGCCAGGGAAAACAGGGAACTGAGGGGTTTGGAGGAAACAGAAAAGAGCTTATTAGAGGAGAAAGAGGCGGGACTGAAAGAATATTCCGAGCTCACCGCCAGGTTAGCCGGTATCCAACAGGAATGGGCCGGGAAAAACGAGAGTTTGTGGGAGTTGGAGAGTTCCATCCGGGAACTGGCCGCCGCCCGGGAAGAAAAGGGCCGGGAATTGGCTGGAATTAAAGAGGAACTTCTAAAAGACGATCAGGAACAGGCATCTTTGGAACTCAAGAGCAAAGAGGGTGAAGAGGAAGAAAAGCGACTCGCCGAAAAATTGGCGGCGATCAAGGCCCAGTGGCAGGCAGTCGCCGCCGAATTGGCGCAGAATGAAGAGGCCTTACGGGAACTTGGAAAACGGCGCAGCGAAATTACCGCCTCCGCCCACCGTTTAGAGTTGCAACTGAACAGGTTGCGGCTCCAGGAGGAAAACCTCCGCGACTATCTCCTGGAGAACTACGGGGAAGACTGGCAATCCCGGGTGCAGGAGGGCTGGAGCGAGCCGCCCGGGGTCAAGCGGCGGATCGCCGGTCTAAAAAAGGAAATAAAAGAGATGGGACCGGTGGACCCCCAGGCCATTGAGGATTATGAAAAACTGACGGAACGGATAAATTTCCTTTCCAACCAGTATGAGGATTTAACCGTTGCCCGTGCCAAACTGGAACAGGTGATTGAAGAGATCGAAAAGAAGATCAAGGTGCAGTTCCTTGAGACCTTTAACCAGGTAAGAGAGGCCTTTATCGATCTCTTTGGGAAGCTTTTTTCCGGAGGCCGGGCCGACCTGAAATTGTTGGACCCGGAGGATCCCTTGGAATCAGGGATCGAGATTTTGGCCCAGCCGCCCGGGAAACGCCTGCAGATTTTGTCTTTGCTTTCCGGGGGCGAACGGGCGATGACCGCCGTGGCTCTGCTCTTTGCCGTGCTCCGGGTCAAGCCGGCGCCCTTCTGTATCCTCGATGAGATCGACGCAACCCTGGATAATGTAAATATCAAGCGTTTTGTGGAATTACTAAAACTCTTCAGTAAAGATATACAGTTTATCATGATTACCCACAGGCGCGACACAATGGAAGTGGCCGAGGCCTTGTACGGGGTGACCATGGAAGAAAAGGGCGTATCCAAGCTGATTTCCCTGGACTTGAAACGGGACGCCGGTTAAAACCACGCCCTGTAAAATAAAAGCATGGAGTTTCACAAGGAGGCAACAGGAGTTGCTGGCCAAACTAAAAAACAGCCTCGCCAGGACCAGACAGCGCTTAGTCCACCAACTGGAAGAGGCTCTTTCTTTACATTCCCGGATTAGCCCGGAGCTCTATGATGAACTGGAAGAGATCCTGATCACCACCGATGTCGGTCTGGAAACCTCCGGCCGGGTTTTGGAGGAATTAAAGGCAAGGGTCAAGGAGAGCAGGGAAGAAAGGCCGGAAATGGTCCGGGAGTTTTTAAAAGAAATCCTCGTGGATCTGCTTTCCCTCCCGGTTCCGCCGGCCATTGACCGGCCGCCCCTGGCCATCCTGGTGGTCGGGGTCAACGGGGTAGGAAAAACCACCTCCATTGCCAAGCTGGCGGCGTATTACAAAGCCAAGGGCTGCAGCTGCCTGCTGGTAGCAGCCGATACCTTCCGGGCGGCGGCAGGTGAGCAATTGGCAGCCTGGGGCGAACGGCTGGGAGTGGAGATTGTCCGCAGTAGAGAGGGGTCCGACCCGGGGGCTGTTGTCTTTGACGGCCTGGCGGCAGCCAATGCCCGCCGCATTGATGTGGTGATTATTGATACCGCCGGCCGGCTGCATACAAAAGCCAATTTAATGGCGGAATTAGAGAAGGTTTACCGGGTATGCACCCGCAACCTGGGGGACCGGAACCTCCTTACCCTGCTGGTCCTGGATGCGGGTACCGGCCAGAACGGCCTCAACCAGGCGCGGGTCTTTCAAGAAACCGTTGGGGTCGACGGCATCATCCTGGCCAAGCTCGACGGCACCGCCCGGGGCGGCATTGTGCTGGCAGTCGCCGACCAGCTGCGTTTGCCCGTGGTCTGGGTGGGAACCGGGGAACAACCTGATGACTTGCGGCTTTTTGACGCCCGTGAGTTTGTCACGGCCCTCTTTGATGAGACCTAGGCAGTTGATTAAAAATCCAAAGTTTATTAAGAAGCTACAGGAGTAAAAAACAGGAGGCTGAAACCAGGACAGTGAGAGAGCATCTGCATTCGTGTGCGCATCCGCGTACTTACTATATAAGAACCTTTGGCTGCCAGATGAATGCCCATGATTCGGAGGTCATTGCCGGCCTCCTGGAAGAGTTGGGGTACAAAAGGGCCTTGACTCCCGAAACAGCGGATTTAGTCCTCTTAAACACCTGTTGTGTGCGGGCCAACGCCGAAAACCGTCTCTACGGCCACCTTGGCAATTTAAAACCGCTGAAAGAGGAGAATCCGGACCGGATCATCGGGGTCTGCGGCTGCCTTGTCCAGCAACCCGGGGAAGAGGAGAAGATCCGGGAGGAATTTCCCCATGTGGACCTGGTTTTCGGTACCCACAACCTCCACCGCCTGCCGGCGCTCCTTGCCCAACTGGAAGCGACAAAGTCCCGGGTTTTTGAGATCTGGCAGGAAGGGGAGAGGGAGGAGGACCTGCCGGTACGAAGGGAGAGCCCGTTTAAGGCTTGGGTTAACATAATATATGGATGCAACAATTTCTGCTCCTACTGTATCGTCCCGTATGTGCGGGGGAGGGAACAGAGCCGCCGGCCGGCAAAGATCCTGGAAGAAGTCAGGGCTTTGGCTGCCGACGGGGTTAAGGAAGTGACCCTCCTCGGGCAGAATGTCAACAGTTACGGGAAGGATTTGCCGGCTGGAGAAAGGATCGATTTTGCCGATCTTCTCCGGCAGGTTAATGAAGTGGACGGCCTCTCCCGCATCCGCTTTCAAACCTCGCACCCGAAGGACCTCTCAAGCAAACTCATCCGGCAGATGGCGGCGGGGGATAAGATCTGTGAACATCTCCACCTGCCGGTCCAGGCCGGGAGCAACCGGGTGCTGGCCGCCATGAACCGCCAATATACCCGGGAGCATTATCTCAAACTCGTAGAAGAGCTGCGGGCAACTGTTCCCGGGATCGCGATCACCACCGATATCATTGTCGGTTTCCCCGGGGAAGAAGAGGAGGATTTCCTGCAAACCTTGGATTTGGTAGAGAAAGCCGCCTTTGACAGCGCTTATACCTTTGCCTACTCGCCCCGGAAAGGGACGAAAGCCGCCTCCCTGCCCAACCAGGTGCCCCAGGAGATCAGGATGGAACGGCTTTACCGCTTGATTGAACTCGTTGATACACTGGCGAAAAAAAGCAACAAGCGCCTGGAAGGAGAGGTGGTTACCGTCCTGGTGGAGGGGCCCAGTGCAAAACGGGAGGATATCTATGCCGGTTATACCCGTACCAACAAGCAAGTGCTTTTCCCGCGGCCGGATCCGGAAGAAGATCTGACCGGCAGGGAGATCCCGGTCCTGATTGAAGAAGGGCTTTCCCATACCTTGTACGGAAAGGTAATGACCGGTAAAGAAGAAACCGCCCACAGTTAGGAATAAACAGTGTTCACGAAGCGAACAAGGGGGTGAGGCCTTGGCAAATGAGACTCCCATGTTACGGCAGTACCGCCGGATAAAAGCAGAGCATCAAGACGCAATCCTCCTTTTCCGGCTGGGCGATTTTTATGAGATGTTTTTGGAAGATGCAGAAATTGCCGCGGGAATCCTCGAGATCGTTCTCACCTCCAGGGAAGCGGGGAAAGAGGGACGCATCCCGATGTGCGGGATCCCGGTCCATGCCGCCTCCGGATATATTGCCCGGCTCATCGAAAGCGGGTTCAAGGTTGCCATCTGTGAACAGGTTGAAGACCCGAAAAAAGCTAAAGGCCTGGTAAAAAGGGAAGTTGTCAAGATCATTACCCCCGGGACCCTGACCGACCTGGAGTTGTTGGATGAGAAGAGCAACAATTATCTTATGGGTATTGCCGCGGCCGGAGACTACTACGGCCTGGCCATCTCCGACCTTTCGACCGGGGATTTCCTGGTCACCCAGTTTCTCCGGGACGATCAGCACCTTCTGGTTGACGAGTTGCACCACTGGCAACCGCGGGAGATATTGGTGGCTGAAGAGTTACAGGAAGAGGTGGCCGGGCTGGCGCGGCTCTCTCCGGCTTTGATCACCCCGCGGCCGGCGCGGGAATTCCAACCGGCAGCAGCCCGCCAGCGTCTTTGCGAGCATTTTCAAGTCGTTTCTTTGGAGGGTTTTGGCTGCCAGTACCTGGATGCAGCGGTGGCGGCCGCCGGCGCGGTCCTCGCCTATTTCCAGGAGACACAAAAAGCCCGGTTGGAACATATCAACTCCATCCGCACTTATTTCCTGGATGATTTTATGCGCCTGGATATCTTTACCCGGCGCAACCTGGAACTCGTCCGGACAATCAGGGAGAATAAAACCCAGGGCTCCCTCCTTTGGGTCTTGGACCGGACGGTGACCGCCATGGGCGCCCGGTTACTGAAAAAATGGGTTGAACAACCCTTGCGGCGCCAGGAGGAGATTGAGGAACGCCTGGAGAAGGTAGCCGCCTTTTATCACCGGCATGAGCTGCGGGAAGAGATGCGGGGCCTCTTGAAGAGCGTCTGTGATCTCCAGCGGTTGCTCTCCCGCCTCTCCTGCGGTACGGTAAACCCCCGGGAACTATTGGCCCTGGGCCGGACCCTTGCCCTGCTTCCCCGGGTCAAAGAGCTTTTGGCCGGGGATGAGACACCGGCCTTGGCGGAACAGGTACAGGACCTTGATTTACTACCGGAGCTTTGCTCCTTGCTGACCTCGGCAATCCGGGAAGACGCCCCGGCCAGCCCGAAAGAGGGGAATATTTTCTGCCGGGGATACCACCCGGAGCTTGATGAGTTACTCCGGGCCAGCCAGGAAGGGAAGGCCTGGATCGCCGGTTTGGAACGGAAAGAACGGGAAAGAACCGGGATTAAATCATTGAAAGTCGGGTTCAACCAGGTTTTCGGGTATTATATCGAGGTGACCAAAGCCAACCTGGCGGCGGTGCCTGAAGACTACCAGCGCCGGCAGACTTTGGCCAATGCCGAGCGTTTTATTACCCCGGAGTTGAAAAAATACGAGGAACTGGTCCTGGGCGCCGAGGAACGGCGGAGTGCCCTGGAATATGAGCTTTTCTTGGAGTTGCGGCGCCGGGTTTTGGATGACCTGCCGCAACTGCGCCGGATTGCTTCCACCTTGGCGGAACTGGATGTCTTGGCCGCCCTCGCCGAGACGGCGGTGAAAAACGATTACTGCCGCCCGGTCATCACCGGGGACCGGCGGATAAAGATCACGGCCGGGCGCCACCCGGTGGTGGAGAAGGTCCTTCCCCCCGGGGAATTTGTGCCCAACGACACCCTGCTCGACGGGGAAAAACACCGCCTGCAGATTATTACCGGGCCCAACATGGCCGGGAAATCCACCTACATGCGGCAAGTGGCGTTGATTGTCTTAATGGCCCAGATCGGCTCCTTTGTCCCGGCGGATGAGGCAGAGATCGGGCTGGTGGACCGGATCTTTACCCGGGTGGGGGCTGCCGACGACCTGGCGGGAGGACAGAGCACTTTTATGGTGGAGATGAACGAATTGGCCAATATCCTTCACCATGCCACCGCCGACAGCCTCTTGATCCTGGATGAGATCGGGCGGGGCACCAGCACTTATGATGGGTTGAGCATTGCCTGGGCCGCCCTGGAATACCTGTGGGACCCGGAGAAAATCGGCGCCCGCACCCTTTTTGCCACCCATTATCACGAACTGATTGAGCTTGAGAAATACCTGCCGGGGGTGGAAAACCTTAATGTCGCCGTGGTCAAGAAGGAGGATAGTATCATCTTTCTCCGGAAAATCATGCCCGGCGGCAGCGACGAGAGTTACGGGATTGAGGTGGCCCGCCTTGCCGGCCTGCCCAAAGCCCTGCTGGACAGGGCCGGGGCAATCCTGGCCGACCTGGAGAGAAAGGAAGAAAAAAACGTACCACGGCGGATCGCCGAGAAAAGACCGGTCCTTTTGCAATTGCCGCTTTTTCAACCCACTGAAGATGAGATAAGCAAAGAGCTCCGCTCCTTGAAACTGGATGAGATCACCCCGCGCCGGGCTTTGGAACTCCTCTACAGTTGGCAGGAGCGGCTGACCCGGCAGAAGAAAGAAGCCTAAGCAGGCTTGTGGAGGAGCCCATTGGTTTCTCCAGTCGCACAGGAAACGGATTTTCGGAGGGTAAAAATGGCCAACAAGATTTATATCCTTGACGAGACAACAATCAACCAGATTGCCGCCGGCGAGGTCATTGAACGGCCGGCCATGGTTGTCAAAGAACTGCTGGAAAACGCCATTGACGCCGGGGCGGAAAAGATCGAGATCCACCTGGCCAACGGTGGACGCCAAAAGATCCAGGTGATTGATGATGGCGAGGGCATGGACCGGGAAGATGCGCTTTTGGCGCTGGAAAGGCACGCCACCAGTAAGATCCGGGTCTTGGACGACTTGTACCACTGCTCTTACCTGGGGTTCCGGGGAGAGGCCCTCCCAAGCATCGCGGCGGTCTCCCGTCTTACCCTGCAGACAGCCAGGACGGCGGGGGTACCCGGTACCCGCATTGTTGCTGAAGGCGGCAATATCATCCGCTGTGAAGAGGTGGGAGCGCCGAAGGGGACCAGCGTAACCGTGGAAAACCTCTTTTACAACACCCCGGCCCGGCTGAAGTTTCTCAAGAGCATCCCGGCGGAACTCACCCAGATTAAAGAGACGGTCACCAGCATTGCCTTGGGCTATCCGGAGATTGGCTTTCGCCTTATTCACCAGGGGAGCGAACTCCTGGCGACTATGAAAGGGAGCAGCCTTGATGACCGGATAAAACAAGTCTTCAATATGGAGATCTATCGCCAGTTGGTGCCGGTGGAAGGCAGTTACGGGCCGCTCCGGATCAAAGGGTTTGCCGGCCGCCCGCCAATCGCCCGGGCCAACCGGGCACAACAGTATTTCTTCTTAAACCGGCGGGTTTTCCGCTCGCGGCTGATCGCCTCCGCAGCCGAGAAGGCTTACGGGACCCTCCTGCCGGTGGCCAGGTTCCCCTTTCTCCTTCTCTACCTGGATCTCCCCATGGACCAGGTGGATATCAATGTCCACCCCAATAAGATGGAGGTCCGGTTCCGCGACGAGAAAGAGGTTTACCGCGGCGTCTTCCATATCCTCAAGGACTGCCTTCAAACCGAAGTGGTGGCAAAGGCCTGGGCCCCGGGATACCGTTTCAATCTCCCGCAGGCAGAAAAGGCCGGCGATGAACGGCACGACAGCGGCAAAGGCGGGGAGGCGGTTTCCTGGAAAAACGGGCGGCGGGAAACAGCGGCTTTTGCTTTTCCGGAAACGGAAACCGCAGAAGTCCTTCAAGTTGCGGAGGGAAAAGAAGAACCGGGGGCGCAGGCGGTTTTCAGCAGGGATCCGGGCCTGCTTTCACCGGGAATTTTCCGGCTTTTCAATACCTACCTCTTTTTTGAGGAGGAGGACCGGGTGGTAATTGTGGACCAACATGCCGCCCATGAACGGGTCATCTATGACCGGTTGCTAGAAAAGAAAGGCCAATGCGGGCAGGCATTTCTGACCCCCGTCCCGGTGGAATTAACCGATGAACAGCTGAAAACCGCGGAAAAACAAAAGGAATTACTGCTGGAACTGGGCTTTGAATACGATTTGTTGAGCGGGCGAACAGTTTTGTTGCGTTCCGCGCCGCTGGGGGTTCCCCCCGGCGAGGGGGAGGATCTCTTCTTGAGCCTGCTGGCGGAATGGAGCGGCGGGAGCGAAGCCCGGCGAGACTACCTGGAAAGGGCCTTGAGTTTGATCGCTTGTAAGCGGGCGGTCAAGGCAGGGGACTCCTTAACTCTGGATGAAGCCGCAGGACTCCTCCGGGACCTCCGCAAAACCGCATTGCCCCAAACCTGCCCCCATGGCCGCCCGACAATGGTCGTTCTAGAACGTTCGGAAATTGAACGGATGTTTAAACGGAGGTGACATAGAGAACTTGCCACTCTTGATCGTGGCGGGGCCGACCGCAACCGGGAAGACGAAGATCGCCATTGAACTTGCTTTGCGCTTGGGGGCGGAGATCATTTCCGCCGATTCCATGCAGATATATAAGTATATGGATATCGGGACGGCAAAACCGTCGCCGGAAGAAAGAGAACGCGTGCCCCACCATTTAATCGATGTAATCTCCCCGGCAGAGCCTTTCACCGTCGCCGATTACCAACGGCTATTCCAAACCACGTACAACGGGCTAAAGCAAAAAGGCGTTTTGCCGCTTTTAACCGGCGGCACCGGTTTATATATCCGGGCGGTGACCCGCGGTTACGACTTCCCGGGACCCCCGGTTAACCAGGAATTACGGGCCAGCCTGCGCCAGGAGGCGGAAGAGAAGGGAAAAGAAGAAATGCATCGCCGCCTGGCCGCGGTTGACCCGGAAAGCGCCGGAAGGATCCACCCCAATGACCTCAAAAGGGTCCTGCGGGCGCTTGAGGTCTACCAGACCACGGGGGTACCGATCTCTACCTGGCAAAAACGAAAGGGAAAAGCCCTGCCGGGGGATGTGATCTATATCGGGCTCACCAGGGACCGGGAAGAGTTGTACAAGAGGATTGAATTGCGGGTGGACCTGATGATCGCCCAGGGTTTGCTGGAGGAGGTGAAGAGCCTGCTGGAAAAGGGTTTTGGCCCGGAACTCCAGTCGATGCAAGGGCTGGGTTATAAGGAACTGGTGCCGGTGGTGAAAGGCCAGACAACGCTGGAGGAAGCAGTGAAACTGCTGAAGAAGCGGACCAGGAATTATGCGAAACGCCAGATGACTTGGTTCAGAAAAGAACCGGTGGAGAAGTGGTTCCTTCTCTCCGGGCCGGAGGAAGAAAGTTTCCCCGAAATCTTGGCGTATATAGAAGGTAGAATAGGCGTAATGTCGAATAAATAGGTATATGTAGTGTTATGCACACCGATATTTTTTGGAGGTGGATGATTTTGAATAAGCCGGTAATCAATTTGCAGGATGGATTCTTAAATCAGGTGCGTAAAGAAAGCGTGCCGGTAACCATTTACCTGGCGAACGGTTTTCAACTGCGGGGTTTGATCAGGGGGTTTGACAATTTTACAATTATTCTGGATAGTGAAGGCAAGCCGGAACTGGTGTATAAGCACGCCATCTCCACGATTATTCCCGCCAGGCCGCTCCGGGAATTCAGCGGGGAGTCCACCCTGAATAAAGAACCGCAGATCGACCAGATTTAAATTAAGCTGGATTAGAAATTAGTCTTTCGAAAAGAAAATGGGCACAGTGCCCATTTTCTTATTACCCGCATTGCCCGCAG
>JAAYGG010000024.1 GCA_012727895.1 Bacillota bacterium | reverse complement strand
TCACTGTGCCCTTCCAGGATACGTAGGCACTCCTCACTCTCCAAGTCCCAGACTATAAGGCTCTCATCCCACGAGGCCGAGACGGCCCGCTCCCCGTCGGCGTGGAGAGCCACGGCGCTGACACCCTCCACGTGCTCCACCAGGGTCCCCAGGCACTCCCCGCTCTCCAGGTCCAAGACTATAAGGGTATCATCGGACAAGGCCAAGACGGCCCGCTCCCCGTCGGCGTGAAGAGCAATAGCGTTGATGCAGTGCCAGTCCCCCTCCAGGGTGCGCAGGCACTCCCCACTCTCCAGGTCCCAGACCTTGAGGGTCTCATCCCATGAGGCCGAGACGGCCAACTCCCCGTCAGCGTAGAGAGCTACGGCGCTAACAACGCCCTCGTGCCCCTCCAAGGTACGCAGGCACTCCCCGCTTTCCAGGTCCCAGACCTTGAGGGTTTTATCTTTCGAGGCCGAGATGGCCCGCCTCCCGTCGGGGTGAAGAGCAACAGCGCAGACACCGTCCTCGTGCCCCTCCAGGGTAAGCAGGCACTCCCCGCTTTCCAGGTCCCAGATCTTGAGGGTTTTGTCTTCCGAGGCCGAGACGGCCCGCTTCCCGTCGGCGTGGAGGGCCACGGCGCTGACATCATCCCTGTGCCCCTCCAGGGTAAGCAGTAAGGGACCGGGCAACATCAAGCTGGCGGTCAGCGGTCGCAGCCAGGGCTTGCCTCGCCATTCTTTGGCTTGTCCAACTAAACCTTGAATTCCAGGTTGTTCGCAGGCAAGCAACCGCCCCACTAGCTGCCCGGCCATTTCTGACTTGTTCTTGGCCAGCGCGTGCGCGGAAAGACGGAGCGCCCCCTGGGCAAGGTGGAGTTCCTCGTCGTGCGCGGAGAAATCATAGTCTACCAAAATGGAGGAGATATCCGCGGCCTCCAGTTTTGCCTGGAGCCAGGAGAAATCGAGGAGAAGCCGACGCAAATCCTCTAGCCGGCCGGCTTGTGCAAGATGAAACGGCAGGTGACGCAGCCCGTATCGATCACAAGCGGCCCAACGGCCATTGTATTCTGATAAATACAGATCAGCGATCTTATCATGAATAGGTTGAGGATCGATCCACAGTTCCCCCGCCCGGTCCGCATGGGTCAAGAAACCCACGATCGATTGATGGTATGGTTGATAGAGCCCTTGTTGGTAAAGGGACGGACTAAGAACCTGCTGCACGTCAATGAGAATATCCCTTACCTCCTGCGCCTCGAGCCCGGTAAACCGGGTCAATTGGTCGATCGCTAAGGGTTCTTGGGCCGCGATCAATACTCCCAACAAAAGGCGGTAGCTCTTGCGCCACTGGTCGAGATCATTGCCAATCCGTGTCCGCAGAAATGCTTGGTAGATGCCGTCCAGACCCACCGGAAAAGCCGCCGGGTCATCAAGACCTTGTTTACCACCGGCGATCGCCAAAATTTTATTTATATTGGAGGATATCCAACCCATGGGTCATCAAGACCTTGTTTACCACCGGCGATCGCCGGCAATAGCCAGACCAGGTAGAGGAAATTGCCTTTACAGGCTTCGCCGGCCGCCTCGATGAAGGTTTCTTTATCCATATGATTTTCTGCCAAATGGGCTGCCAGAGCATTTGAGGAGCTGAGTTTCTCCTGTATGTACCGGCGTATGTCTTCAGGATTCCCCCCGCGCGTCACATCAAGCAGTAAATAGGGGACATTCCGCTCGTCGAAGCGGCGCAGGACCCTGTCTTCCGGGCGCGTTGTGAGGATGAAACGCACCCCAGCGGGCAACCGGCCCGTATTGGCCAGTAAGTCTACGATCGTGTCGCGCCTCGCCATCCGGGCCGCTTCGTCCAGAGAATCGACGACGATAACGGTTTGCCGGTTGGGATCCCGGTCATGGAGCGCTTTGAGAGGGTTGATAACCATATCGATATAGGCCGGTACCGCTGTTTGCCCCTCGACGCCTTTATTTTCCAGCATCTCCTCGGTAAAGCCTTCAATCTCTAACAACTGACTATAGAGGGACTGGACGAATTCCAACGGCTCAACCGTGTTTACCTGCTGCCTGATACAGAAATGCGCAGCATTAAGGAACCCTTTCTTGATTGAAATGCATCCGGCCGGCTCCGGAGCCTGCCCGTTGGAGATCCGTACCAGTTGGGCGGCGATTGCCGTCTTGCCGATGCCCGGTTCTCCGGTGATAATGAAAAATGGGGGCGCATCGGGATTAGCCAGCCAACGGTCAATCTGGGTGAAGACCCACTCCCGGCCGGTGAAATCGCGAGTATGCTCAATGATGTAGTCGGAAAAATCCAAGATGTTTCGAGTCATAAACATAGACTTGACCCCTCCTCTCAGCCGAATCATGTGAGCGCGACTTTTCCTTATGTTTATTTACAGATCGCGAATGGGCAGTTATCTTTACATCCCAGATTTGGTTTTTTATTTTACAAGTGCAGAATCAGATCCTTCATTGAAGACTTTCTTCCGTAATTGCGTGCTGTTTCTCATAAGGGGTCCACCGTTCAACTAATGAAAGGTATTTACCAGCGGCCCGGTGGCGAAAAAACCCGCGCCGATGGCTCACCCGCCGTAGACCGTCAATTTTTTCTGGGCCGCCCGCCACAAAACCGCTTCCAGCCCAAGCAAAATCCCGATCCAAACCAATTGCCTCAAGAGAACACCGGCCATCTCCGGCAGACCGGTGCGGCCAAGGTAGAAGGTGACGGCTTCATAGGTAATATACCGGAAGGGCAGGTAATAACTGATTTTCACTAGGAAGTCGGGATAAAACCAGATCGGGACAAAGGCGCCGGCAAACAAGGTAAACATGGCGTAATCCACAAACCTGATGTACCAGTTGGACTCGAGCCAGAAAGGGAGCATTCCCAGGATGTAATAATAATAGAAGGAAATAATGGCGCCGTTGACCACAGCAACGATAAAAACAAGGACGTGGAGGAGGGTGGGGGGAGTCTGCATCCCGAAAAGAATCAGGACCCCAGTGTAGACCGGCAAAACAAAAAGCAAGAAGTGGGCCAGATTATCGCCGGTGGTCTGTGAGAAGATATATAATTTTAGATTATAAGGCCGGATCAGATCTGTGGAGATTGAGCCCTGCAATATCCGGTGGGCAATCCGGTCACCCGCGCCGGACATGTTAAAGAGGAGAAGCAGGCCGGTCAAGGCCATGTAAGTGATCATATCATGAAAAGTGGTATTCCGGACCACCGGGTTGGCCCGGAACAAAGCCGTCCATAAACTAACCCGGACAAAAACACCAATAATGGAGCTGAAAAGAGTTATCAGGATATATCCCCGGTACTGAAAGGCCTTGATGAAGCTCAGTTTGAACAGGGTGAAAAAAAGGGCGCCACTGACCCTTTTCTCCCCCTGAGGGCTTTTGCTTGATAATTCGTACTTAGGGCCAACCTTAACGCGGCACAACAGTGCTCCCTCTTTCTATGTATAATTGATATCCAGGTTTCTATTGGCTCGCCATACTTAAACCTTTTGCTGGATGAACTAATTTTTCAGTACTGGAGGTCGGGCTCCACATCTATATCTCACGGATCACGAAAAATCATCTTCACCCGGCGGGTCTTCCCACGCAAAGGCAGGTCAATATTGACTACCCGGCGGTTCTTCCACCGGCACTTCCGTCAATTCCACCCACTCTTCCCCGGGCATCACACGGTAGGCGTAGAATTCCACCCCGGTCTGGATTGCCTCGCGCATTGCGTCGGCAAATTTCGGATCCATTTTCCTGTTCGCCCAGGCCCTCTCTCCCCCCGGGTGTTGCACAAAGTAAAAAACCAATGCCCGGTTCCTGTCGCGGGCCAACCGCGCCAGTTCAAGCAGGTGTTTTCTTCCCCTTTCCGTGGGGGCGTCCGGAAAAAGCCCGGTTCCCTCCTGCACCAGGGTGACGCATTTCGCCTCCAGAAAGGCGATCTTCTCCGGGTTCCTTCCATGCAACACCAAGTCAAAGCGGCTGGCGCCAACGGTCGTTTCCGGATAGGCTTTGTCATAAACGTGAAGCGGCGGGAGGTCCTGCCAATGCTTGGCCAAAATCCGGTTGGGCAGTCGCGAGTCGATAAAAGCCCACCCGTCGTCGGTTTGCGCCTTAACCAGGGTATAACGGGTCTTCCGTCCCTTTCTCCCTTCAAAATGCAAGCCCACTTGATTCCCGGCGAAAAGCAGCTCCGCCAGGCGCCCGGAGTTGGGGATATGAACCTCTTCCACTCCCTCTTCTGTCTCCACCTGTGCCGCAAACCTGTGTAAACGCTGGTGAAAAATGGCCGGTACGGTCCGGCCATAAAAAGAGTTGGGGATCAGTATCGTTTTGTTCTTCATTCTCTTCTGCCGCCCTTGTTCAATTATTGTACATCATCTAAGACTATAACCGGGCCTCCGCCGGAACATTGTTGAATACTAGTTTTTTACTTTATATAAAATACTACCACAATTACCGGATCATAACAAGCAAAACTCAAAGGAAGCTGAAAGCATGATATTTAAAAGAACTCCATGAAAAAGAAAACAGTTGCATTCCTTTTAATGCAACTGCTTTCCTTTCCAGGCGCGTCCATGGGCTCCGCGGTGCGCCTTTGCCGGCCTTATCTCTTAGTTAACCGTAATTTGTGGCCTGCTGTAGGACCCGGTGTATGAAATATTAAAGCTAAACGTTACTGAAGCGCCCGGCTGAATTGTCCCATTCCAACTGGCATTTCTGGCTGTTACCGAAGACCCGCTTTGTGTATAAGTGGCATTCCACATACTTGTTATCTTCTCGTCTCCGGTAAAGGTCCAAGTTGCCGTCCAGCCGTTGACCGTTGATGAACCGTTATTTGTGATCGTTACATTCACCGTGGCTCCGCCGCCCCAAGTGCTTTCAGAGACGGATACGGAAAGACCCCCGCCTCCTGAAGGCGGTTGCTGCGGAGGTTGTTGTGGCGGCTGTTGCGGCGGCTGGGTTGGCGGCTGACTTCCTCCTGATCCAAAGACAAAGGAGTCCATATTAACCGGGCCGGAAAATCTCAAGACCAGATCATGTACGCCGGTTACCGTACTAATTGATGTGGATCTTTCTACGTAATTGTTCCACCCGCCGGTTGAGCCCACTGACAGAGTACCGACACTGGTACCGGAGGGGCCGTCCAGGCGGATTTCAATATTTGTCGAACCCGATGACAAGCCGGAAGCAACCACTGCCCGGAAACTCGTGGCCCCGCTGCCAAAGTCAATATTCCTGTATGTTACGTAATTCCCGTTTTCAATATATCCGATACCACTACCGCTTGGTGTGCCCCCGATTACCTGCAGCGTGGAGGAACTTACACTGTCATAATCCTCAGCCTGGATCGTCGAGAATGCACTTCTTGAGGAGGGCGGCTGGGATGGCGGTTGGGATGGCGGCGGACTGCCTCCCCCGATCGTAAGCACATGCGTACGGACATCAGCATTCCCGCTGCTCTGATACCCTTCGACACAAAGGGCAACTTCGTAGATCATCCCCATCTGCAGGCCTCTGCTTTCCCAGGCATTGAAGTGCTGGCTGATGGAGATGGTCCCGCTGGTACGCTTTGACGTCCGGACACTCCAGTACTGGTCGAAAGTACTGGTCCCTTCGATCGAGGGCTGGTTCACCCGCGTGGTCCGGTAGACATCATAGGAACCCCCGTCAACGGTAATGGTCCCCATTGATGATGCCCCGGGCGGACGCCAGTTGCCCCAGCTTTCAACGATGTAATACTCAACAAGCGGGTTTTTTGTCCAGCCGTAAACGCACAAGTAGGAGTTGCCGGCCGGGTTATAAATAACATCATAGGTCATGGAGATATTCCCAAGCTGCTGGTGGGTCTGGCTTGCCCCAAGCTTGCGGCCTTTACGGAACAAGATATTGTTCACATTATTCCATTCGCAACTGAAAGTACCGCCGCTCTTGAGGGTCATTCTCCCGGATCCGCCTTCATCCTTCCAGAACTCGTAATCATAGCCGTCATGGGTACCGGTTTGGTTCGAGGTAATAACTGTTTGTGCCAGGACTACCGAGACAGAAGCAACGGCCAAAGATAAAAGCAGGGCAAGAAAGGCTAGCCTTCTTTGTCTCACTCTGGTCACCTCCTTTCGTTTTACAGTGTTGTAATTTTATGGGTCTGATTATATCATTGGCGATCATGGGCGTCAAACATTTTTTTGCCATGTTATGTCTGGTAATATAAAGATATGCAAGAAAGATATGGGTCATACCCAAAGGGGTTGAAACTAAAAAACCGGGAATTTGTCCCTTGAAAAAATGGAAATTCCTATTGACTATTGCTTTGAAGCGCAGTAAAATAAAATTAATTCCTACTAATTTGGTAGGAATAATAGCAAATACAAGAGACACAAGGGAATAAAGGAAGGCCCGACCTCCCTGGCCGGGACTTTCATGGGCGGAAAAAGGAGGGCGGCAAATGGAACGGATTTACCTGGATCATGCGGCAACCACCCCTGTGGACCCGCGGGTCGTGGAAGCGATGATCCCCTATTTTACAGCCAATTTCGGCAACCCGTCCAGTATCTATCAGGAAGGGCAGAGGGCGAAAAGGGCGATTGAAGAAAGCAGGGAAAAGGTGGCGGAGCTCTTGGGTGCAGCCGACGCCCGGGAGATCGTCTTTACCGGCGGCGGCTCCGAAGCCGACAACCTGGCCATTACCGGGGTGGCCCGGGCTTACCGGGAGAAGGGCAACCATATAATCACCTCCGCCATCGAGCACCATGCGGTCCTGGAAACCTGTAAAGACTTGGAGAAGCACGGATTTACCGTAACCTACCTCCCGGTGGATGAGTACGGGCTGGTGGACCCGGAGGCTGTCCGGGAGGCCATCACCGGCCAGACCATCCTGATCAGCGTGATGCATGCCAATAATGAGGTCGGCACTATCCAGCCGATTGCGGAGATCAGTAAGATTGCCCACGAAAAAGGGGTCCTCTTCCATACGGACGCCGTACAGACGGTGGGGTCGATCCCCCTGGACCTTAAAGAGCTGGGGGTGGATCTCCTCTCCCTCTCGGCCCACAAGTTTTATGGGCCGAAGGGGGCCGGCGCCCTCTATGTAAAGAGGGGAACCCGTTTGCGCCGGCTGATTCATGGCGGGGCGCAAGAGCGGCGGTTACGGGCCGGTACGGAGAACGTGGCCGGCATCGTCGGCCTGGCCAAAGCCTTGGAACTCGCCGTGGCCGGGCTGGACAAGACCGTTCCTCACCTTGTCGAATTGCGGGATTACTTCATCAAAGAGTTGCTCGCCAGGGTTGACCATGTAAAACTCAACGGGCACCCCACAAAGCGGCTGCCGGGGAATATCAGTGTCAGCTTTGAATTTGTCGAAGGCGAGTCCATCCTGCTCAACCTGGACCGGAAGGGGATCGCGGCCTCCAGCGGCTCGGCCTGTACCTCCGGGTCGCTCGACCCGTCCCATGTCTTGCTGGCAATGGGAATCTCCCATGAGACGGCCCATGGTTCCCTCCGGCTGACCTTAGGAAAGGAGAACACCAAAGAACAGCTGGATTACGTCCTTGGAGTTCTGGAAGAGACCGTAACGCGCCTGCGGGAGATCTCCCCGCTTTACCAGAGGCAGATAAGTTGAAAGGAGGTTCTGGGATGTACACTGAGGCGGTAATGGATCACTTTTTCAACCCGCGGAACGCCGGCGAGCTTGCGGATGCGGACGGAGTAGGGGAGGCCGGCAACCCGGTCTGTGGAGACATCATGCGGATCTACCTCAAGATCGAGGATGACAAGATTGTGGATATTAAATTCAAGACCTTCGGCTGCGGGGCAGCCATCGCCACCAGCAGCATCTTAACGGAGCTGGTCAAAGGAAAGAGCATCGCCGAGGCGGAGAAGATCACCAACCGGGCGGTAGCCGAGGCTTTGGGCGGGCTTCCTCCCCAAAAGATGCACTGCTCCAACCTGGCGGCCGATGCTTTCCACAAAGCGCTTGCCGCTTACCGGCAGAACCAGAGCAAGTCCGCACCGGCCGTTGGTTAGCTGCTGGATAATTCAGGCGCCGGGGAAACACCCCGGCGCCCGTTTTTTAAATATCCGTTGCTTTTAAAAACCCGGTTGAAAAGGATCCCGTTGCAAAGGCGGTTAAACCGTAAAGAGGCCGGTGGAAAGGTAACGCTCCCCGGTATCGGGCAGGATAACGACAATGGTTTTCCCGGCGTTTTCCGGCTTCAGGGCGGTCTGGAGAGCGGCAAAGGCTGCAGCCCCGGAGGAGACGCCAACCAGGAGGCCTTCGCTCTTTGCCAGTTCCCTGGCGGTGGCGATGGCCTCTTCATCTTTGACCTTTATGATCTCGTCAATGACCCCGGTATTGAGAACCTTGGGCACAAAACCGGCGCCGATCCCCTGGATTTTATGGGGCCCCGGCGCGCCGCCGGACAAGACCGGGGAGGCGGCGGGTTCGACCGCGTAAACCTTTACCGCGGGCTTCTTTTCCTTTAATACCTCGCCCACGCCGGTAATGGTCCCGCCCGTGCCGACCCCGGCGATGAAGATATCCACCTCTCCCCCGGTGTCTTCCCAGATTTCCCGGGCAGTCGTCTGCCGGTGGATCTCGGGATTGGCCGGGTTTTCAAACTGCTGGGGGATAAAAGCCCTGGGGATTTGCTCCGCAAGTTCTTGGGCTTTTTTCACGGCGCCGCTCATCCCTTCCGCGCCGGGGGTCAAAACCACCTCCGCACCCAGGGCTTGCAAAAGGTTCCGCCGCTCCAGGCTCATGGTCTCCGGCATCGTCAGGATCAGGCGGTACCCGCGGGCGGCGGCGGTCATGGCCAGGGCAATCCCCGTATTTCCGCTGGTCGGTTCGATGATTACATGGTCGCCGGGACGGTCCTTGTTCAGCAGCCCTTGGTCCTCAGCGGCTTTAATCATGGCGTAACCGATCCGGTCTTTCACGCTTCCGGCCGGATTGAAATATTCCAATTTTGCCAGGATTTTCGCGCCTAGCTTGTGTTTCCGCTCAAGATTGGATAACTCCAAAAGCGGGGTATTACCGATTAACTCCGTCAGACTACGGGCGATCTTCGCCATCTTTCTCCACCTCCGTCAAGTACGGGTCCCGCTGCGGGATCCCGGTCAACCCCCCCGCGCACCCGCAGGGCATGCAGGCAAATCCCTTTTAATAGTTATTTGCTTACTTATCTTATAGAGCAAGGCCTCTTTTTCCTTTTTTCTGATTGGTTAATTTTTTCACCGGTAAAAGCAGGACTACACCCCCTGGAGGGCCTGGTCCAGATCTTCTATTATGTCCTCCACGTTTTCAATCCCCACCGAGAGGCGGATAAAATCAGGGGTGACGCCGGTGGCCAGTTGTTCATCTTCGGTCAACTGCTGGTGGGTGGTGGAGGCCGGGTGAATCACCAGCGACTTGGCATCCCCGATATTGGCCACGTGCGAAAGGAGTTTAACCCGGTTGATAAACTTGACACCCGCCTCTTTCCCGCCTTTAACCCCAAAACCAATGATGGCGCCAGCTCCTTTGGACAGGTACTTTTGGGCCTTGGCAAATTGCGGGCTATCGCTTAAACCGGGGTAATTCACCCAGGCCACTTTGGGATGGTCCTTCAGAAATTCCGCCACTTTCAATGCATTTTCACTATGCCGGATCATCCGCAGGTGCAAGGTTTCCAGCCCCTGCAAGAACAAGAAGGAGTTAAACGGGGAGATCGTAGCCCCCAAATCCCGCAAAAGGGTAACCCGGGCTTTAATGATATACGCCTTCTTCCCCACGGCTTCGATAAAGTTTATCCCGTGGTAACTCGGGTCCGGCTCGGTGATGAGGGGGAAGTTCCCTTCCTTCCAGGGGAAGTTACCGGAATCAACAATCACCCCGCCCAGGGATGTGCCGTGCCCGCCAATGAATTTGGTGGCCGAATAGACGACAATATCGGCGCCGTAATCGATGGGCCGCAGTAGATAGGGGACGGAAGTGTTGTCGAGAATCAACGGTATTCGGTGGGCATGGGCGATCCCGGCCAGCGCCTCGATGTCCAGGACATCCAGTTTGGGATTGCCGATGGACTCGGCGTAAACCGCCTTGGTTTTTTTGGTGATCGCCGCGGCGAAATTCTCCGGTTTGCTGGAATCGACAAACCTTACCTTTATACCAAAACGGGGAAAGGTATGGTGAAAAAGGTTGTATGTCCCGCCGTAAAGGTTGTCGGCGGCCACGATCTCGTCGCCGGCCTGGGCGATATTGAGAATAGCCATAAAGATTGCCGCCTGCCCGGAAGCGGTAGCCAGCGCGCCGATGCCGCCGTCCAGCGCCGCCATGCGTTCCTCGAAAACAGCGGTGGTCGGGTTCATCAGCCGCGTGTAGATATTCCCCTCTTCTTCCAGGGCAAAAAGGGCTGCCGCATGATCTGTATCCCGGAAATTGTAGGATGTTGTCTGGTAGATAGGCACCGCCCGGGCGCCGGTCGCCGGGTCCGGTTCCTGCCCGGCATGGACCGCCAAGGTCTCAAGACGATAGTTCTTTCTCATGGCACAACCTCCTTTTTTTATCTGCCTTTTTATGCTCTTTTTTAGTGTTGACTTTTGCGGGGAATCGGTTATAATATCGATAATAATCTATAAAACCGATAAGATTAGTAGGAGATAATTATACTGAATTATACAATAGTTTGATCCCACTGTCAACAAATAACAGCTAATTTTTTGAGAGATACCCGATTCTATGCTTCTTTCCTTTTGCATATGAAGGGGGAAGTGAATGAAAGGCCGGGGTTCCGGGCAACCGGGGTCCCGGGCCGTCGAAGAAAAATTGGGATGGGAGGGATTTTGATGCCTGTAAAGATTCCCCGTCATTTACCAGCTTTTGCCGTTCTCCAGCAGGAAGAGGTCTTTGTCATGGATGTGGAGAGGGCGTTGCACCAGGATATCCGGCCATTAAGGATCGTCATCATGAACCTGATGCCGAATAAAAGCGTGACAGAAACCCAGCTCTTGCGGTTATTGGCCAATACCCCGTTACAGGTGGAGATTACCCTGCTCCACCCGATAACGCACCGTTCGAAGAACACTTCTGAGGAATATCTGAAGAAGTTCTATACCACTTTTGCGGAGATCCGGGAGGAGAAGTTCGACGGGATGATTATTACCGGCGCCCCGGTGGAACGGATCGCCTTTGAAGAAGTGGACTACTGGCCGGAATTGACCGCCATTCTGGACTGGACAACACACCACGTCTTTTCCACCATGTATATCTGCTGGGCCGCCCAGGCCGCCCTCTATCACCATTACGGCGTCCCCAAATATGCCAGGGAGAAAAAGCTCTTCGGGGTCTTTTCCCACCGGGTTGTGGAAAGTGCCTCGGGCAATCATTTAAAACTCTTGCGCGGGTTTGACGACCGGTTTTTTGCCCCCCATTCCCGGTATACGGAAAACCGGAGAGAGGACATTATAAAAATACCGGACCTGCAAATCCTGGCCGAATCCGACGAGGCAGGGGTTTATATCGTGACTTCCGCCGACGGCCGCCGGATTTTCATCTCCGGCCACCCCGAGTATGACCCCCTTACTTTAAAGGCGGAATACGACAGGGACGTGGCCAAAGGTTTGGATATCCACTTACCGGAGAATTATTTCCCCGGGGATGATCCGGCAAAAACCCCCGAGACAAAATGGCGGGGGCACGCGAATTTACTCTTTGCCAACTGGTTGAACTACTACGTCTACCAGGAAACCCCCTATGATCTGGACGACCTGCCCTAACCGGTCAAGGCCGGGGTTGATCTGCCAGATCTTGCAGGGTGGTGGAGGAGAGGACTTCGTTGATCTTGTCGGCCAGTTCCTTCCATAAAGGGTAAGTGAGACAGGAAGCCATCCGCGGACAGTTGGTGGCTTCCGTCTCTTCTACACAAGTAACGGGAGTTATCGGGCCTTCCAGGGCGGTCAAGATCTCTTCCACAGTTATCTCCGAAGCCGGCCTGGCCAGTACATACCCGCCGGAAGAACCGCGCACCGCCCGGACCAGCCCGGCCTTGCGCAGGCTGGCAAAGACCTGTTCCAAATAGGGTTCGGAAATCTCCTGGCGCTTGGCAATTATTCTTAAAGGCAAAGGCCCGTTCTGGTGGTTGAGGGCCAGTTCAACCATGGAGCGCAAGCCGTACCTTCCTTTAGTGGAAACCAGCAAGAAGCAAACTCCTTTCTGCCGGCCGCCGGCTCCGGCCGGGAGTGGGAATTTTACCATAATCATAAATGGCATCTCAAATTTAACACAGAAGAGGTTTTTTTTCAAGGCGGGACCGGCCCCGTTCTCGCCCTTCCCCTGGAACTAAACGGGGAAAGACGGGGGTATTTCCCCGCCGTTCTTCGAGGCCGGAAGATCCGCGGCCAGGATTCGCAGCAGGTTGGCCATTTCCAAAGCGCTCTCCGCAGCGGCGAACCCCTTGTTCCCGGCCTTTGTTCCGGCCCGTTCCACCGCCTGTTCAATATTGTCGGTGGTCAAAACTCCGAAGATCACCGGAACGGAAGTGGTAAAGGCCGCCTGGGCGATCCCCTTGGCGGCTTCCGCAGCCACGTACTCAAAGTGACTGGTTGCGCCCCGGATTAACGCCCCCAAACAAATCACCGCCTGGAACCGGCCGGAACCCGCCAGTTCCTTTGCGACCAAAGGGATTTCAAACGCCCCAGGCACCCAGGCCACTTCAATATCGGCCGCCCGGACCCCGTGCCGGAGAAGGCAATCCACCGCCCCTTCCAAGAGTTTCTTTGTGATCAACTCATTAAAACGCGCCACCACCAACGCGATGCGCAAACCCTCTCCAGAAAAATTCCCCTGCCATTCTCTGATTTTCTCGTTCATCTTCCTCTTTTTCCTCCTTTGATCATGTATTTAAAACCGGACCCCGGCTTTACCTCATTAGTAAAGGAATAATAATTAAGGAATAGATCTCAGAACAGGTGTCCCAATTTCTCCTGTTTGGCCTGGAGGTAGGACCGGTTGTAATCATTGGCTTCCATAACCAATGGCACCCGCCGGACAACTTCCAGGCCATAGCCGGCCAAGCCCGCGATTTTCCGGGGATTATTGGTTAGAAGGCGGATCGTGGTCAATCCCAGGTCGGCCAGGATCTGTGCGCCGGTACCGTAATCCCTCAAATCCGGTGGGAACCCCAGTTCCAAATTGGCTTCCACCGTATCCCGTCCCTGATCCTGCAAGCTGTAGGCTTTGCATTTATTCAGCAAGCCGATGCCCCGGCCTTCCTGGCGCATATAGACCAGTACCCCCTTGCCCTCTTTTTCAATCGCCCGCATGGCTGCAGCCAGTTGTTTCCCACAGTCGCAACGCATGGATCCCAGGGCGTCCCCGGTCAAACACTCGGAGTGTACCCTGACGAGAACATCTTTTTCCCCGTCGACCTTTCCTTTTACCAAAGCCAGATGGGTTTCCCCGGTCAAAATCTCTTCATAGGCAACCAGCTTGAACTCTCCCCAACTTGAGGGAAAACGGGTCTCCGTCACCCGGCGGACCAGCTTCTCCCGGCGCCGGCGGTACCGGATGAGATCGGCGATACTGATAACCCTTAAACCGTGGCGGGAGGCAAAGATCTGCAAATCGGGGAGGCGGGCCATGGTCCCGTCGGGATTCATGATTTCACAAATAACCCCCACCGGCGAAAGCCCGGCCAATGCCGTTAAGTCCACAGCCGCCTCGGTATGGCCGGCTCTCTTCAATACCCCTCCCTCCCTGGCCCGGACCGGAAAGATATGTCCCGGCCGCCGCAGGTCTTCAGGGGCGGTCGCCGGGTCCGCCAGTTTCTTAATGGTCAGGGCCCGTTCCGCAGCGGAAATCCCGGTGGTCACCTCCACGCTGTCCACCGAGACGGTAAAGGCCGTCCCCATGCTTTCCGTATTTTCCACGGTCATAAAGGGCAATTGCAGTTCTTTGCGCCGTTCCTCTGTAAGGGCCACACAGATCAGGCCCCGGCCTTCTCTGATCATGAAATTGACCTTCTCCGGGGTGGCTTTTTCCGCCGCCATAACCAGATCCCCTTCGTTCTCCCGGCGTTCATCGTCCACCACCACTACCATCCTGCCGGCTCTTATCTCTTCTATGGCTTCTTCAATTGATGCCAGCATCATCGCTCTTCCCCCTTTTTTTCTTTTCCTCTACTCAAAACACTTTTTCCCCGAGCCTTCAGGTCGAAACCCTATCAAGATATAGCCTAAACATAAAACCCGGCGTTCCGCAGTTTTTCTGCAAGCCCAGGCCCTCCCTCCAGCCCCGTCTCTTCCCCCCGCCGGCCATCCGGGCCTTCCCCAGCCAACAGGGCCTCGACACATTTCACCAGGTAATCGCTTTCCAGGTTGAACTCCTCGCCCGGCTTCCGCTGCAGCAGGGTGGTGACCCTGCCGGTGTGCGGGATGATCACCACGCGAAAACCGGCGGCGGTCTTCCCCGCCACGGTCAGGCTGACACCGTCGAGGGCCACGGAACCTTTGTTAATTATGTATTTCCTGAATTCCGGCGGGACCCAGACCTCGAGAACAACGGCGTTCCCCTGTTTCTCCTGTTTCAGCAGGCGGCACCGGCTGTCAACATGCCCGGTGACCAGATGGCCGCCCAGCCGGTCACCAAACCTGAGCGCAGGCTCCAGGTTGACCCAGTCGCCCGGGCGGAGGCCTCCCAGGGTGGTCCGGCGTAAGGTCTCCCCGGTCGCCTCGGTCCCGAACCCGTCCCCCTCGATCCTGGTCACTGTCAGGCAGACCCCGTTCACCGCCACACTATCCCCCAGGGCCAGATCTCTCACAGTCTCCGTGGCGCCGATCAGGAAGAACCGCCCGCCGTCGCGCTCAGTCACCTGCCGCACCCGGCCCTGTTCCCGTACGATCCCTGTGAACATCCACTCCCTCCTTCTCCGGATAGAACTCCAGTAAAAGATCGTTGCCGATCCTAGTTAAACCGGTATTCCGCCATATACTCCCCAGCGCCACCTTGGCCACGCCTTTCCCCTCCACCCAGGTGGGGGCGGTGGCGCCCCCGATGATCCTGGGCGCAAGGAAGAGATATACCTTATCTACCAGGTTCTCCTCGAGAAAAGCGGCATTGACTTCACCCCCGCCCTCCACCAGAAGGGAGGTGAGTTTTTCCTCCCCGGCCTTCGCCAGGAGCGCCGGGAGGGAGACCCTTCCCCGCCGGAGGGGGAGGGTCCAGACCCGGACGCCGGCGGCCTCGAGGGCCGCCACCTTATGGGCGGGCGGGTCGCTACCGGTCACAACAACCGTCCGCTGCGGATCCTCCTTTACCACCTTTGCCGCGAGGGGGATCCGCGCCCGGGTATCGAGGATGAGCCGGAGCGGTTGCTTCTCCTTGCCGCTCCCGGGCGTGGCCGGCAACCTTACGGTGAGCAGGGGATCGTCGCTGATTACCGTCTGTACCCCCACCACCACCGCATCCGCCTCCCGGCGCAGTTCGTGGGCTCTCCGGCGGGACTCTTCCCCGGTAATCCACTGCGAATCCCCGGTCCGGGCGGCGATCTTGCCGTCAAGGCTTATTGCGGCTTTTAAGATTACAAATGGCCGGCCGGTGGTGATATATTTGAAAAACACCTCATTCAGCCGGCGGGCCTCCTCCGCCAAGACGCCGGTAGTCACTTGGACCCCGTTTTCCGCCAGTTCCCGCAGGCCGGCGCTGGAAACCCTAGGGTCCGGGTCCTCCACCGCCGCCACCACCCGGGTGATCCCTGCGGCGATTATCTGCTTGGTACAGGGCGGGGTCCGGCCGGAATGGCAACAGGGTTCCAGGTTGACATAGATTGTTGCCCCCGCCGCATCTTCCCCTGCTTCCGCCAGGGCATAGACCTCGGCATGGGGGCCGCCGGCTTTTTGGTGAAAGCCTCTGCCCAGAACCCGGCCGCCCTTGACCACCACCGCCCCGACCATAGGGTTGGGCGAGACCCGCCCCCGGCCCCGGGCTGCCAGTTCCAGCGCCATCCGCATATATCTTTTGTCCGCGTTTTCCCGGTCCATCTCCCACCCCTCCCGCTGAAAAAGAAAAAACCCTGAACAGCGTTCAGGGTAACTTAACAAAGCACAACCTCTTCTCCCATCCAGACTGTCACTGTCGGCCCCGGAATCCCACCGGGTCGGCCGTGTCTCCACGGTTCGCGGGCTTTACCGCCGGTCGGGGATTTCACCCTGCCCTGAAGAAGCCGTTCATTCCCATGCAAACTGGTTTTATCTTAACAACTATTCTATTGGCAACAACCTCTCTCTATTCTAAGCCTTAGCGAGGCGCCGCTACCAGTGGCCTGGTTTGCCCCGCATTAATGATATCTCAAATTTAGCATAGAAAAGCCTTTTTTTCAAGAAGCGAAAAGCGGATTGGCTTGAAGAAGCGTTGACCCACTTCCATATATATATGTCGCCGGATCTTAGTAAAACAAAGATCCGGCGACAAGCCGAGGGGTATTATTTGGGTATGATATTATAAAGAAAACACCAAATAATCCAGGATTTTCTTCATATCATCAGTGACCTGCGCTTCGTTATGGAAGGATGTATACACCACATTACCTTTGCCATCCGGGAAATGGACCATTAAAGGAATATTTGTCTTCCTCCCGTCGTATGTCTCAACAGTACCCCGCAGATCAATCGTGACCCCGGCGGCGACACTGTCGATGACGACCCAGCCTGGTAAGTCAAAGTTAATATCAGCAGTGTTTTTACCAAGCAAGGATTGGATTTCGGGGTTTGTAATCGATGCAGTGATGGTCTGTTCTCTTCCGTATTGGCCCAAAAACTTAATTTTTTCATTATCAGGGTACAAAACATCCACTGCAACACTGGCCCAATCTGAAGCATAAATGCTGCCGCCTTGTTTAACAAAATTTTGCAAATTGGCTCTAATAACTTTGTAAGTCTCCCCGATCTCATCATCCTCATAACCTTCAAGAAACGGATCAAAAAGCGAAAACTCAAAACCGCAGGCAAAGAAGATGACCGCATATTCCGCTAAAGCCGTTTGACTGGCAAACGTGATTTCCGGCTCCTCAATCACCTCATAAGTAATGCCCAATGCAGTTAAGACCTGGCCAACGTCGTCATAGACGCCTTTGACGACGCCAATTTTCCCGATCGGGGCTAAAGCCAACTGCCCGGCCTTGATCGTTTCGCCTTTGGTGACCGTGACGGTGGTTTCCGCACGATAACTGCCTTTGACAGCGATAATCTTCCGTGTACCAACCGGGACTCCTGTTAATTTATAAGCGCCTTTCACATCTGTGGTTGTTGTCCGCCCGGTGCCCTCCGCCGTCACTGTAGCGCCAATGATCGGGGTGATTTTGTCCGGCGCATAAACAAACCCCTCAACCGTTCCGGCCTCCGTCTGCCCTGTCCCGCCCCCTCCACATCCGGCGAGAGTAAGCAGGAGAATGAGGGTAAGTATTCCCAAGGAATATTTCCGCACTGAAAATCCTCCTTTCAAAAAAATTGAATTAGGCCGAAGCCCTTATAGATTGGATTTTACCGGGTGATTATAAACAGATTCTCAACAAGCACACAAACAACCCAGTAACCAAAGATCCATAACAGGCGGGACAGAATCTTCCACATCTAGCCGGCATAAAAAAAGAGGTGGCTAATGCCACCTTGTTTTGTCACAGCGGCCTCATGGGCGCGAGTTCATTTTTTGAACGACATGAGGTTTTGTACAGCTCTTCTATTCCTAATGCTGCTTGCTTCTTTTAACTAAGGGATAAACCGCTTTGCTATATCAGCCCCTACCAGTGATAGGGTTCTCCCCGCAGGATCTTGAAGGCCCGGTAGATCTGTTCCAGGAGAAAAAGGCGGAACAACTGGTGGGGAAAGGTCAGGCGGGAGAAGGAGAGGCACGCGTCGGCCCTTTCCAAAACCTGCTCCGCAAGGCCGGTGGCCCCGCCGATGATAAAGACCACTTCTTTCCCGGCCATCTCCCGTTCGCCGAGCCAGGCGGCGAATTCTTCCGAGGAGTAGGCTTTGCCGCCGCGGTCAAGGGCGACCAGGTAGGCGGAGGTGCCGGCCCGGGCAAGAATCCGTTCCCCCTCAATCTCCCGGGCTCTTCTTCCCCCGTCGTCCCGTAGAGGCTCGTCGGGGACTTCCTCTATTAGCAAACGTGCATAAGGGCGGAGGCGTTTCCGGTATTCGGCGATCCCTTCCTGCAGGTACCGTTCTTTAATCTTCCCAACCGCCACCACTTTCAGGTGCAGCAGCAGAACCACCCCTCAACTCTTTTATTCCTTTAAATCCTTCGTTCCCGCCATGCCGGGAACGTACCAATAAAAGAAGAGGCGGGCTCCGGCCCGCCTCCAAAAAACTTCTTCAGGATTTTTGCAACTCCTCGGCGATGATCTCTACCTCCAGCCGCCGGGCGCCCCGCTGGATACCCAGGAGGACCCGGTCGCCAACCCGCAGGTCCAAGCCTTGGAAGTCCGTTCCCATACAGACTTTTTGCCGGTTGATCTCTACCACCACATCGCCGGGGCGCAGCCCTGCCTTGGCCGCCGGCCCGCCGGAGACCACATGAGTAATGAGGAAACCTTCCTCGACCGGCAAGCGGATCCGGAAACGGGCCTCCACCTGGCGGCGGTTGCTCGCATCAAAGGGCATGTAGGTGATGCCGATACCGGCCCGGGGCACCCGCCCTTCGGCGATGAGGACCCCGGCAATCTCCCGGGCCTTGTTGGCCGGGATCGCGAAGCCAATTCCCTGTGCATCCTGGATGATGGCGGTATTGATCCCGATCACTTCCCCCCTGCTGTTCAGCAAGGGACCGCCGGAGTTCCCCGGGTTAATCGAGGCATCGGTCTGGATCACATCCCGGAGGGTAACATTGTTCCCCAGGTCCAGGGTCCGCCCCAAGGCGCTGATTACCCCGGTGGTCACCGTGTTTTTCAAACCCTCGCCAATGGGGTTGCCGATGGCAATCGCCAGCTGTCCCACCCGTAACTTATCCGAATCGCCAAACTCCGCCACGGGCAGGTTTTCTCCTTCAATTTTCAAAACCGCCAAGTCCGTATATTGATCCGCCCCAATCACCCGGGCGGGGAAAGCCCGCCCGTCCGGCAGGATGACGCGGATCTCCCGCGCCTCCTTTATCACATGGTGGTTGGTGAGGATATAACCGTCTTTCCTGAAGATTACCCCGGAGCCCAATCCCTGGACTTCCTGGGGATACCAGATGAACCCGAAAAAATCACTGACCTCAATTAATCTGGTGGTAGTGATCATCACCACCGCCGGCCCCACCTTCTCCACAACTTTGATGGTGGCGCTCTCAAAATCGGTAACATCGAGCCCGGGCAATACGCGGGTGGACGAATCCGGTGCCTCCTGTACCGGCGGGTGCTGGGCCGGCGGGCGGTGGATCAAATACTCGCCTAAACCGGTAAACCTCACGGCCAGCAGGACCAGAAGCCCGCCAAGGAAGGCGGCAAGCATCGTCTGCCCGAAACTGCCAATCCGCGGGGAGGAACTTTTAAACCGGTAATCCCTCACTTATCGCACCTCCAAAACGCTTTCCGCTTTTCCCCATAGCACTCCATCCCGGCGCCGGCCGTTGCCGGCCCTCCCCGCCCTCCCGGCCTTTTCCCTTGCCGCTCTATTCCAGCCAATTCCTTGGGCCAATCCCGTATGCCATCGTTACCCCGTCTTATGCGGCCTTGGTGAGAAAAGCGATAATCTGCACTTCCGGAAAGGCCTGGCCCAAAAGTGCCAGGACTCTTTCCCCTTCTTCCCGGCTCCCCGGGACCGGAGGGGTCTCAAAAAGCAGGGGGAAACTCCGGGCCGGAGTGTGGAGGCGGGCCAAGAAAACACGGAAGGCCAAGCGGATCAGGTTTCCGGTCTCCGGCGGCAGGACCTGCTGGGAGACCCAGGAGGCCGTGGCTTCTTCCCGGACAAGAAGATCGATCCCGTCCTCCCTGAACTCCGGTAGAACCCCGTTATACTTGCCCCCGGTCAAGCAGTGGACCAGTATTGCCAGGCGGGAAAAGGAGTGGACAAAGGGGTCCTCCCCGGCCGCATCCTCTCCGGCCTCCGGGAGATAATCTACCCGGAATTCAGCCTTTTCAGCCTCTTTCGCGGCGGCTTCCGCCCTTTCCCTGGCTGCTCTTTCTTCTGCCGCTTCCTTTCGCCTGAGTTCAACGGCTTCTTCCTGTTCGCCCTCTTCTTTCTCCAATTTCATCCTTTCTGCCACCAACGCGGCCAGGCGCTCTGCAGAAGCTGAGGCGGCCAGGGCCGCAATCTCGCTCTCCAGTTCCTTTTCCCTATCTATTAACAGGCTTAAACGTTTAACCTTCTCCCTGATCTCCTCATGCTCCTCCGAACCGGCCTGCGCCAGGAGATCCCGCATCTTCCCGCGGATCTCCTCCTCCATCCGGACCAGTTCCCGGAGTTGTTCTTCGAAATTATCCACTTCCCCTTCGGCCACCGGCATTTTTTCCAGTTTAGCCAGGTCTTCCAGGTATTTTTTCTGCAACTCCACTTCCTGGAGGAAATCCTCGGCCGGCCTGCCCTTAAGAAGGGTATTAAGCCTGTTCCTGATGACGGAGATCTCATCCAGTTGGCGGGCGATCTTCTCTTCGATCTCCATGACTTCCGGCCGCCGTCCCCCTAAACCCAGGATCCCCTTCCTGCTGCTGTGGATCTTTAATTGTTCTTCCAACTTCCGCAGCATCTGGAGCTTTTCCTCTCTCTGCCGGACCAGGGTTTTCACCTCGTCCTGCAACCCCGGGTCCATAAATTCCTGGGGAAAAGCGGCGATCTTCTCCCGGAGAATACGGATCTCCCGCTGGACGCTGGCCTCACTCTCCCGTTTTTCCCTGACCTTTTCCTCCAGGTACTTCCTTTCCAACTCAATGGTGGTCAGTTTATGTGAGAGCCCTTCAACCGTCATCTCGGAACCGCCGGCGACAAAGGGTTCATAAGGGGCCAGTTCTTCCCTTTCCGCTTTCACCTGCGCCAGTTCGGTCTCCAGCTCACGCCGGCGCCCGTCTTGCGTCCGGATTTCCTCGATCTCCTCTTCCACTTCCCGCAGCCGGGCACGAATCGCCTCCAGCGCCAGGAGGGCCGCTTTTACCGGTTCGGGTTCTTCTTCCGCACCGGCGGTACCGGCATCCCCGGTTTCGCCACCGGTTTCCGCGGGCGGTGGCGTATCCGTACCGGCCCCGGCCGCCAAGTCCGCGGCGGCCCCTTGGGAAGCCGCCAGGATCTCCTCGATCGCCTCCCGGTCAACCCCCCGGCTCCAGATCTTGTTGAGCTGCTCCCGCAGGACCGGCGAGTCCAGCCGGATCTCCACCGGACCCCTGTTAAAAACGAAGAGGGCCTCAAAATCTATGGGGTTTAAGGTTTTCAACTCATTATAGAGGATCTCCATGAGGCTGTTGGCAGGGAGAAGGGTTAGGGAGAGGTCTTCCTCTTGAAAGACCTCCACTTCTTCCCGGTGAAAATTTTTACCGATTAAATACTCCTTACCGTTCTCCGCGGTTAAAAAGAGGGAGGCGGAGAACCTCCTTCTGCCTGAAGAGGGAGCATAGCGGGAAAACTCGCCGCGCCGGTCGGGGGGGCAACCGAAGAGCACCCCGACAATAGCATCGATTACGGTCTTCCCCGCGTTCGCGTCCTCCCCGCCCACCACGGTGAAGGGGGTGTCCAGAGAAATCTCGGTATTACGGTGTACACCGAAATTATTCAGGATCACCTTTTTTAACCGCACCGGTTCACTCTCCATTCTCTTCTTCTTTCCCGACCACCCTGGCCAGGGCCACCACCCGCTCTTCGTCCCTGACATTCATGATTTTAACTCCCTGCGTATCACGGCCGTGCGACGGGATATCCTCAACAGCCACCCGGATGATCACCCCGTTGGCGGTGATAAGCATCAATTCGTGATGGGGATGAACCACCTTAACCCCGATGATCTTCCCGTTTTTCCCCGTTTGCCGTAGGGTCTTGATGCCGATCCCGCCCCGGCTCTGCGGCCGGTACTGGGAGAGCGGCGTCCTTTTCCCGAAACCAAACTCGGTAATGACCAACAGTTCGGCATCGTCTCTCACCACATCCATCCCGACCACCCGGTCCCCGGGACGCAAGGTAATCCCTTTGACTCCCTGCGAAACCCTGCCGGTAGCGCGGATCTCCGTTTCGCTGAAACGGATTGAGAGCCCGTTTTCCGTTACGAGCGTCAGCTCCCTCTCCCCGTCGGTCAAGCGGACATTGATCAGTTCATCATCGTCAACCAGGCTGATTCCCAGGATCCCAATTCTTCTGTCGGTTTTATACTCCGAGAGCGCCGTCTTCTTTACCAACCCGTTTTTGGTACTCATAACCAGGAAATGGTCGTCGGAAAACTCCTTCACCGGGATGACCGCGGTCACTCTTTCCCCCGGTTCCACGGGGATTAGGTTGATAATCGCCGTCCCCCGGGCCTGGCGGGAAGCCTCCGGGATATCAAAGCCCCGTAACCGATAGACCCGGCCGGTGTTGGTAAAGAAGAGCACATAATCGTGGGTGGAGGTGATAAAGAGGTGCTCCACAAAATCCTCTTCCTTGGTTTGGAGGGCGGTGATCCCCCGCCCGCCGCGGCGTTGACTTCTATAGGTGGTAACCGGCAGGCGCTTGATATACCCGAAATGGGTGATGGTGACAACAATATCTTCATTGGCCACCAGTTCCTCCGGGGAGAAATCCCCTTCCATCCCGGGCAGGATCTCAGTCCGCCGCGGATCGGCAAATTTCTCTTTTATCTCCAGCAGTTCCTCCCGGATCACACCCATGATCTTCTGCCGGTCCGCCAGGAGCTCCTTGTAGTAGGCGATGGTCTTCAACAACTCCTGGTATTCGTCCTCGATCTTCTCCCTTTCCAGGCCGGTCAGGCGCTGGAGACGCATATCCAGGATGGCTTGGGCCTGTTTTTCCGAGAGGCCGAAGTTCTTCATCAACCCTTCCCGGGCCTGCTCCACCGTGCGGGAGGAACGGATCAGGTTGATGACCGCATCGATATTGTCCAGGGCAATGCGGAGGCCTTCGAGGATATGGGCTCTCTCTTCCGCCCGGCGGAGATCGTAACGGGTGCGCCTGGTCACAATCTCTTCCTGGTGCTTAAGGTAGGAATGGAGCATCTCCCGGAGGGTTAAAACCCGGGGTTCCTTGTCCACCAGGACCAGCATGATGACGCCGAAGGTCTCCTGAAGTTGCGTATGTTTGAAGAGTTTATTCAGGATAACGTGGGGATTGGCATCTCTCTTCAGTTCAATAATAATCCGCATCCCCGAGCGGTCCGATTCATCGCGGAGGTCCGTAATGCCTTCGATCACCTTCTCCCTGACCAGGTCGGCAATCTTCTCCACCAGGCGGGCCTTGTTCACCAGGTAGGGGATCTCCGTCACCACGATCTGGGTTTTACCGCCGCTCAGCGTCTCAATCCGGGTCCGGGCCCGCATAATCACGCTTCCCCGGCCGGTCAGATAGGCGTCGCGAATCCCTTCCTTCCCCAAGATGAGGCCGCCGGTGGGGAAGTCGGGCCCTTTGACGATGGAAAGGAGGGTTTCGTCATCGGTCTCCGGGTCGTCAATCAACTGCACAGCCCCGTCGATGATCTCCCCCAGATTGTGCGGGGGGATATTGGTGGCCATCCCCACCGCGATCCCGGAAGAGCCGTTGGCCAGCAGGTTGGGGAAGCGCGACGGCAAGACCTCCGGTTCTTTCATGCTCTCATCAAAATTCGGCATGAAGTCCACGGTTTCTTTCTCAAGATCCCGCAGGATCTCCATGGCCAGGTGGGAAAGGCGGGCTTCGGTATACCGCATCGCCGCCGGCGGGTCGTCATCAACGGACCCGAAATTACCCTGTCCCTGTACCAACGGGTAGCGGTAGGAAAAATCCTGCGCCATCCGGACCATCGCGTCATAAATGGCCCTGTCCCCGTGGGGGTGGTAGCGGCCCATCACATCCCCGACTACGCGGGCCGACTTTTTATATGGTTTATCCGGGGTTGTCCCGGACTCGTACATCCCGTAAAGAATCCTCCGCTGCACCGGTTTCAACCCGTCCCGGACATCGGGCAGCGCCCGGCTGACGATGACGCTCATCGCGTAGCTCAGATAAGAATTTTTCATTTCCTGTTCAATCTTGACCGGGAGGATTCTTCCCTCTCTCACTTCCGCCACATTATTCCCTCCACTTCCGGCTGGATCTAGATATCAAGGTTTACTACCTCTCTGGCATGTTCTTGAATGAATTCGCGGCGCGGTTCCACCTTGTCGCCCATGAGCGTGGAAAAGAGTTCATCGGCGGCCACCGCATCTTCAATGGTTACCTGTAAAATCGTCCTTGTTTCCGGGTCCATTGTCGTCTCCCACAGCTGGTCCGCGTTCATCTCACCCAGACCCTTGTACCGCTGAACAGTAACGCCCTGGCGTCCCATCTCGTCCAGGGCTGCCTGTAACTCTTCCTCGGTAAAACAGTATTTCTGCTTATTGCCCTTCTTTACCATATATAAGGGGGGCACGGCAATATAGACATAGCCCTTTTCGATCAACGGCTGCATGTACCGGTAGAAGAAGGTCAGCAGCAAGGTACGGATATGGGCGCCGTCGATGTCCGCGTCGGTCATGATGATTATCTTATGATACCTCAGTTTCGTCAGGTCAAATTCCTCACCGATCCCGGTCCCCAGGGCTGTTACCATCATGCGGATGACCTCATTGCTCAGGATCTTGTCCAAACGGGCCTTCTCCACATTAAGGATCTTCCCCCTGAGCGGCAGGATCGCCTGGAAGCGCCGCTCCCGCCCTTGCTTGGCAGAGCCGCCGGCCGAATCTCCCTCCACCAAATAAAGTTCGGCCAGTTCCGGGTCTTTGATTGTGCAGTCGGCAAGGGACCCGGGGAGCGAAGAAACCTCCAGCGCCGTCTTTCTTCTCGTCAGTTCCCGGGCCTTGCGCGCCGCCTCCCGGGCCCTCAAGGCCATGATCGATTTTTCAACAATCTTCTTCCCGACCGCCGGGTTCTCCTCCAGAAAATCGGAAAGGCCCTCGCTGACTACGGATTCCACCAGGCCGCGCATTTCGCTATTCCCCAGCTTGGTCTTGGTTTGCCCCTCAAACTGGGGAAAACGCAATTTCACGCTGAGGACGGCGGCCAGCCCCTCCCGGACGTCTTCCCCGCTGAGGCTGGGTTCGTTCTCCTTCAAGATATTCTGTTTACGGGCGTAGTCATTCAGAGTTCTGGTGAGCGCCGCCCGGAACCCGGAGAGATGAGTCCCTCCCTCCTGGGTATTGATATTATTGGCAAAGGAAAAGACATTCTCCACGTAGCCGTTGTTATACTGGAGGGCTACTTCGATAATGTTATCATCCACAGTCTTCTTTATATAAATAACTTCGTTGTGCAGGGGCTCCTTCGTCTTGTTCAAATGTTTAACAAAGGAGACGATACCCCCTTCATAATGGAAGGTTACGGCTTTGTCTACCCGTTCGTCCTGGAGGTCAATCCGGACCCCCTGGTTGAGAAAGGCCAGTTCCCGCAGGCGCGCCGAAAGGATCTCCATGCTGAACTCCCGGTTTTCAAAGATCTCCGGGTCCGGGCAGAAGGTGATCCTGGTACCGAAACCTTCCGCCGGGCCGACCTCTTCTACGGGGCCGTCCGGCTTTCCCCGCTTATAGGTTTGCCGGTATAATCTCCCGTTCCGGCAGACTTCCGCTTTCATCCAGGCGGAAAGGGCATTCACCACGGAAATACCGACCCCGTGCAACCCGCCGGAGACCTTGTATCCTTCACCACCAAACTTACCGCCGGCATGGAGTTTGGTCATGACCACTTCCAAGGCGGAAAGCTTTTCTTTTTCGTGGATATCTACGGGGATGCCGCGACCGTTGTCTTCCACCACCACCGAGCCGTCTTTCTGCAAAATCACTTTGATATGATCGCAGAAGCCGGCCATGGCTTCGTCAATACTGTTATCCACGGCTTCATAGACCAGATGGTGAAGACCGCGACTGCCGGTACTGCCTATATACATGCTCGGCCGGCGCCGTACCGCTTCCAACCCCTCGAGAATTTGGATCTGTGCCGCGTTATACTCGGTAACCGCTGCTTTTCTTTTTTCCTCTTGCAATCCTATACCTCCTGCCTTTACTCTCCCGCACTGTGCCTGAGAGCGCAACGTTAACTACAAAACAATCTGTTTGGCGCGTTTACCCAGGGTTAAAGAGGAGATGGGAGAGATAAAAATCCGGTCGTCGGTAAGGACCAACGCTTTTGGTTTTCCCTCTGAAACATCTTCTACCTGCTTATCTTGGTTATTTTTTATCAAATTTTTACAACAGGATCCCTTTTCCAGGTTCAAAATGGCGATGATTTTTTTCCCTTCGGCAACCGCTTTTCCTCCCAGGTGTAGATACATTCTTTTCACTCCTTAAATTATTATTCTCCATCCTGACTTTTTCCCGCAGAGTTTCTTGGTTTAAGCCTCGCGGGGCATTCTTTCCACCCTTTTGCAGAGGTTATAAAAGCGGATATAAGCCTCCCTTAAGCCCGCATCTTTTACCTCCTTAACCTCCGGAGGGGGGATGCATTCCCCCGATGGCCCCGCCACTTTGCACGGGTAGTTTTCTTCTCCTGAAGGCAGCGGGTCTTCCACTTCACCGGTGAGAATCCGGACGGAACGAATTACACCCGCGCCAAGGATCTTCCGGTATTTCTTTAGGATCTCCTTTTTAAAAAAATGCAAGTTATAACTGAAAGCCGGATCCGGGCACTTCACCCAGAGGATACCGTTGCTTGCCCTTACTGCCCGAGCTTTGGCCGCCAGTTCCTTTCCGGCCACCCGCGGCCAAAAATACAGGGCCAAACCCTCCTTTAAGCGGCCGGGGCCTGGGATCCCCTCGATCAGTTCCCTATAGATCCGGGTCAGAGGAATGGGGCCTTCTTTATTTCCTCTCAATAATCATCCCTTCTTTAACATGGAAAAACCAGATCTCTCCCGGCAAATCTTTAACTGTTTCCGGTTCAGTGGTGGTAATAAAAGTCTGGGTTTTTGTGGTCAAGAGCTTTAAAAGCTCCTTTTTCCTGCTGTCGTCGAATTCGGAAAAGACATCATCCAACAATAAGAGGGGCGGGGTCTTATCCTCCCTGGCAATCAAATCAACCATTGCCATTTTCAAAGCCAGAGCCGCGGTCCGCTGCTGACCCTGGGAGCCGTAGATCCGGATATTCACCCCCGGGGTCCCCCGGTCCTCCACAGGCGTGCCCGAAGGCGTTTTAATGGTCAAGATTAGGTCATCCCGGTGCGGGCCGGCCAGGGTTATTCCTCTTTTTATCTCCTCGCCCCTTCGCCGCCGCAAACAGCGGGCAAACTCTTCCGCAATCATCTTCTCCTCCGGTTCCCGTCCGGTACCACAACTCCAGTAAGTACAGTCCATTTCTTCTCTGATCCCGGAGATCCAACGATGGTATTCCTTGACCGCTGCCCGGATCTCTTCCACCCCTCTTAACCGGTAAAGGATCAAGCGGCTACCGCTCTCGATAAACTTCTCCGTCCAGGACTCCAGGAGTTGATTGTTCCCCCTGCCTTCCCGGAACTCCTTTAAAAGCTTGTTTCTTTGTTGTAAAACCCGGTAATATTCCCGGAGAGCGTTCCGGTAGGCCGGATAAGCCTGGGAAAGGTAAAGGTCGAGAAATTCCCGGCGGTAGGAGGGGCCTCCCTTAATCAACCAAAGATCGTCAGGGGAAAAAGTCACCACTTTCACCAGGCCAAAAAGGTCTCTTTTTTTTTGGTACTTTTTCCCGTTAATCCGGGCCAAAAACTGTTGCCGGTTATAGCCGATCTCGATAATCAAGGATGAAGCCGTTTCCTCTTCAAAAAACTCGCCTTTCAGAAAAAAACCCTTTTCTCCCTCACGAATCAGTTCCTCGTCCCGGTGAGTCCGAAAAGAGCGTCCCCAAACCAAATAAGATACGGCTTCTAAAAAATTCGTCTTTCCCTGGGCGTTTTCGCCGTGAAAAACATTAATCTGGGGGGAGAGCTGCAGGTCAAGTCTTTTGTAATTACGAAAATCCTTGATCGCTATTCTTTCCTGCCGCACAATTCTCCCCTCCGGCCTTCACAATCAAGACCCTCTGGTCAGGTAAAGAGATCCGGTCCCCTTCTTTTAATATCCTTCCTCTCCTTCTTTCTTTTTCACCATTGACCTTAATCATTCCTTTTTGGATCAACGTTTTTGCTTCGCCGCCGCTACCGGCCGCCGCCGACCACTTGAGAAACTGGTCCAGCCGGATCTTGTCTCCTTTTATTACTATCTTCTCTTCCTTGCCCATTTTCCCGTTTTTCACCTTTGCCTAATTAGGCGTTCATCCGCAGCGGCATAACCACATAGGTATAACTCTCGTCACCCGCCGGTTTTAAGACCGAAGCCTTCATGCCGGCGGAGACTTGGAAAATAACCTCATCATGGTCGATGGTTTTCAAAAAACCCAAAAGAAAATGGGAGTTGAAACCGACTTCCACCTCTTCGCCTTCATAAACGCAATCCACATTTTCATAGGCGGCGCCCACTTCCGGTCCTTGGGCGGAGATCTCCATCCCTTTCCCCGGTGTGAGGGTCAGTTTCACCGCCAGATCCAGCAGGGCGATCCTCTCAATCGCCTGGAGAAAGAGCTCCCTCTTGATCCGGATTTCACCGTCAAATTCCTCCGGGATCACCTGCTGGTACTTGGGGTACTGGGCATCCACCAGGCGGGTGGAGAAGGAGAGATCCCCGCTGGCCATATAGAGCATTTTCTGGTGGAAAAAGACCTTGAATTCTTCGTCTTCCACATAGGCAAGGATATTGGCCATCTCACGCAGGGAATTGACTGGAATCATCGTGGAGAACTCTTTTTCTCCTTCGATGCTGATATCTTTAACCACTAAACGGTTGATATCGGTACCGACCAGGCGTAATTTCCCGGGGTTAAATTCCGCGAGGACACTGGAGAGGAAAGGCCGTGGATCCTCAGGCAAGGTAGCGTAAACCGTACTCCTGACCGCTTCGCGGAAAGAAGCCACCGGTAAATGAAAGACCATGGCTCCCTGGTCCTCGGCGCTTTTTTCGTCGATTCTCTCCGGTAAAAGGGGGTATTCTTCCTCCGGTAAGAGGTGTAGTTGGAAAAAGGAGCGTGTCCCTTTGATGGTGAAGGCCTTTTTCTCTTCGTCGGTCCCCAACTCCAGATCCCCCGGTGGGAGGTGCCTTATGATATCATAAAAGACCTTTCCGGGAATTACCACCCGTCCCGGTTCAAGGATGGAGACTTCGGGGATCTTCACCTCAATACCGATCTCCAGATCCGTGGAAGCGCAGTACAACTCGTTTTCTCGCGTCTCCAACAGCAGGCCGCTGAGGATCGGGAGTGTGGTTTTAGCCGCTAAAGCCCGGGTTCCAAGATGTAATAGGCGTAATAGAGTTTCCTGACGGCAAGTGAATCTCATTGTATCCCTCCCATAAAAAGTCTCAACTTCCCTACTTCATCTTTTTATTTTTTTCTCCATAAAAAAAGATTTATAAAGGTAGTAGTAATAATAAGCGAATAAGATATGTGGATAACCGGAACCGGGCCTGCGTAGACCGGGGAAAAAGGTGTGAATAAGAATTTGAGTTATTCACTTTTCCCCGGTTTACACAGGAAAGAAAAAAAACTGTGGATAAATTATCAACAGAATATTGGCACCCATTCCCCAAAAAACTCAGGGGTTATTAAAACGGCCACCGCAGTCCTTTTTATTTCAGTTTTAAGATTAAATCCTGTACCAACCGGTTAAAAGAAGGGTCTTTATTCATTTGCTCCCGGACTTTATCACAGGCATAAATAACTGTCGTATGGTCCCTGCCGCCAAATTCTTCACCGATCTTTGGCAGGGAAGAGTCGGTCAGTTCTCTACAAAGATACATGGCCAACTGGCGGGGAAGGGCTACATCCTTTGTTCTTTTCTTCGCCTTTAAGTCTTCAGGGTTGAGATGATAATACTCGGCCACCGTCTTCTGGATTAAACTGATGGTGACCCTTTTTTCCTGTTGCGAATTGATGATATCCTTAAGAAAATCTATAGTCAGATCCAGCGTAATCGGTTGATTGGTTAAGGAGGAATAGGCAATTACGCGGATGAGGGCTCCTTCCAACTCGCGGATGTTGGAATCAATTTGTTCGGCAATGTAAGTAATCACATCATCCGGTAAACGCCATCCTTCCAGCGCGGCTTTTTTCCTTAAAATCGCGATCCTGGTTTCCAGGTCCGGGGCTTGGATATCGGTGATCAAACCCCATTCAAAACGGGAACGCAACCGGTCTTCCAGGGTCGGGATGTTCTTCGGCGGACGGTCACTGGAGATGACAATCTGTTTTCTGGCTTCATAAAGAGCATTAAAGGTATGGAAGAACTCCTCCTGGGTACTTTCTTTTCCGGCCAGAAACTGGATATCGTCGATTAGTAATAAATCCACATTGCGGTATTTCTCCCGGAAAGCGGGGGTTTTATTGTTTTGAATGGCGGTAATCAATTCGTTGGTGAATTTCTCTGAAGAGACATAAACTACCCGGTACCCGGAGCTGTTTTGGAGAACAAAATGACCGATCGCCTGTAAAATATGGGTTTTCCCCAGACCGACGCCACCGTAGATAAAGAGGGGGTTATAGGCTTTGGCAGGGGCTTCGGCTACCGCCAGCGATGCGGCGTGAGCCAAACGGTTTCCTTCTCCCACCACAAATGTTTCAAAGGTATATTTAGGGTTAAGATGCGGAAAAGCAGCTTCTTCCGGTTCTTTGCTGGGTTGAGGGAATTCCACTCTCTGTTTTTGGTGAAGATCGTTCTTCCTGGTGACGAATTTTATATCAAAGTCTTCATTTACCAGGTCCCGTAGGGCGGAGACCAATAGCGGCGAATACCTGCTTTCCACCCAATCCTTGGCAAAGACATTTGGGGCTTCAATAATAAGAAAGCCGTTTTCCACCTTTAAAGGGCGGGTAAGCTTGAGCCATGTTTCAAAACTAGGCTTATTTATATGAGGCTCGACAGCTTGTAAAGTTTTTTCCCAAATCTCAGTTAACTCCTCGGTTGTCATAATTTAACTCCACCGGAAGATGGAGAGTCACCTCCTTTTGCAAAGATAAAATATATAAAATAATTCACATATTGTTAGTAAACTGTGAATAAATCAACAAAAAAAGAAGAAGTATAGGAAATAAAGGGAAAAAAATCATGGGAGGAACAAAAAAAAAGGGAAACTAAAATTTATGATACCAAAAATGTCATGAATTCGCAATTCCAAATCTGAAGGGTGGCATCGGGAAAAATCACTTTTTAGTCGCGTAGAAGAAAAAATTCACGGAAAAAGAAAGGATTGTGGATAACTTATTTAGAAAAAAAGGTGGAAATATTGACAATGCACAACCCGGTTATTATAATTAATAAGGAATTAATAAAGAATGAAAAAAAGCGCTTAAAAACGCACAAAGTAAAGGAAAAATGGGGAGAAGGAAATGAAGAGAACTTTTCAGCCAAATAACAGAAAGCGAAAGAAAGACCACGGTTTCCTGGTGCGGATGCGTACCCGCAACGGGAGAAAAATCCTTGCCCGGCGCCGGGCGAAAGGAAGAAAAGTACTCTCCGCGTGAACCGGCAGGAAGAGCAACGCAAGCTGCACCGTCCCGCCCGTGCCTACCCGGTTTTAAAGAACCGGGAGATCAGAGAGGTTATAACAAAGGGCAAGTCCTTTGTTAACCAGTATTTTGTGGTCTATATTTTACCCGGGGAAAAAAGCCTTAGCAAAGTTGGGTTTTGCACGGGAAGAGCAGCGGGTCGTGCTGTTCGGCGGAACCGGATCCGCCGCCGGACAAAGGAGGCCTTCCGTTTGGTGGCAAAAGACCTGGCGGACGGCTATTCCATAGTCATCATTGCCCGGCCGGAGGTCTATGCCGCCGAATTCCCGCAACTGCTGCGGGCCTTGGAAAACCTGCTTTTCCGTGGCGGGGTAAAAGCCGCGGGCCGGAAAACGGATCAGCAGGGAAAAAAGACGTAGATAAAATGGGTAATTTTTTTTGTTTTTTAATCCGTCTATACCAAAGGTACATCTCTCCCTTGACTTACCCCTCCTGCCGTTACGTACCTTCCTGTTCCGCCTATACGATGGAGGCAATAAAAAAATTTGGGGTTTTTTGGGGAATAATATTGGGTGGCAGGAGAATACTCTCATGTTGTTCGTACAGGCACTGGGTTTACGACCCACTGCCTGACCGCCGGCCCGGGTGGAAGGAGCTCTTTTTCCGGAAAGGGGCATAGCCCCTTTTTCTTATATGCCGCAAAAGAGAAGAGGATATAACGGAAACAAGGAGAAGTTATCAATAAAAAACAGTGCCCGGCGTCTGCAATTTATCCTTCTGCGAAAGGTGTGAAGATCGAGTATGGATTTGGGTTTAGGTTTTATAATGGCCAAAATACTGCAATTTTTCTATGAAGTGCTGGGCTTGGAGTGGGGATGGGCCATCATCCTTCTGACCGTCCTGGTGAAAATAGTCCTCTTTCCCACTAGTATCAGTCAATTCCGTTCCGCGGAACAGATAAAGAAAATCCAGCCCTTACTCCAGAAGATCCAGGAGAAGTATAAGAACGACCCGCAGGAACTGCAGAAAAAAACCTTGGAACTATATAGAACCCATAATGTTAAACCTTTGGGCGGTTGCCTGCCCATACTGATTCAGCTCCCGTTTCTAGTCGGCTTGTTCCGGGTGCTCAGTACCCCGGACGTGTACGGCATTGATATGACGAACGCCGTTTTTCTCGGGATGAACCTGGCCAATAGCGGCTATGTGCCGCTGGGGGTTATCTCCGGGGTCACTACGTTTATTCACCAGAAGATGACCCCGACGGCGGCTGATTCTTCCCAAAGCACCTTCATGTATATCATGCCGCTTTTTATCGGTTGGATAACCGTCACTTTAAAAGCGGGTGTCGGGTTGTACTGGGTGGCCAGCACGATCCTGGGGATTGGCCAGCAATGGATAATCAACCGGTTCATTCTTGCCAAGGAAAGGTCCGATGAAGAGCTTGCTGAAAAAAAAGGACAGGAGCCTGAAGAAAAACCGAAAAAGGCAAAACCTAAAGAGAGTACCGAATAAGAGAAGACCCGAGAAAAATGGCTGCTAGGGAAGTTGCTTCCAAAAGGAGGGAAATCTTAGAGATGCGGACGGTAGAGGTTGTCGGCCGGACAAAAGAAGAAGCGCTGGATCTTGCCTTAAAAGAATTAAAGGTGGAGCGGGACAAGGTAAAAGTGGAGGTTTTGGAAGAGGTAAGCAGCAAGAGCTTACTGGGGCTGATCAATATTAACCGGGTCCGGCTCCGGGTTAAGGTCAAGGATAGAGAGGAATACGCCCAAAGAGCGGTCCGGTTCTTACGGGAAATCCTCGTTAACATGGGTATCTATGCGGAAGTGGAGACCTTTAAAAGACCCGACCACCTGGTCTTAAATATCAACGGTTCCGATTTGGGCAAGTTAATCGGCCGGCGCGGGCAGACATTGAATTCCCTTCAATACCTGGTTAACCTGGTGGTAAATAAGGACAGTGAAGAAAAGGAGAAGATCATTATTGATGTGGGCGGATACCGCCAGCGCCGGGAAGAAAGCTTGCGCAAACTGGCCAACCGGGCGGCAAGCCGCGTTTCTCTTCGCAAGAAGAAGGAAATTTTATCCCCGATGACACCGTACGAACGCCGGATTATCCACCTGGCCTTGCAAAACAATGAAGATGTGCAGACCTATAGCGAAGGGAAGGATCCATACAGGCGGGTCGTAATTTCACCAAAAAACGGCGGGACTGTAGAAGATAAAGAGGAATAGAGAAACGAAGAAAATCAAGGGAAATAAGAATAACAATTATAAGAATAACAATTAATAAAGTGCGTGAGAAAAATGAGGGAAGAGACGATTGTTGCGGTAGCCACCCCGCCGGGAGAAGGCGGGATTGGCGTCATTAGAATTAGCGGGCCGCAAGCACAAGCGATTGGGGAAAAAATCCTTCGTCATCCCTCAGGAAAAACCATAACCACCTGGCCGGAACGGAAAGTCCGTTTGGGGGTGGTTATTTCTTCTGAGGAAAAGGTCATTGACGAAGTGATCTTTTTTTTCTTTCGAGCCCCCCGCAGTTATACCGGTGAGGATGTCCTGGAGATCCAGGGCCACGGCGGGCAGAAAAACATGGAATTGATCCTCAGCGCCGCCATGGCGGCCGGCGCCCGCCCGGCTGAGCCCGGGGAATTTACCAAGCGGGCTTTCCTCAACGGCCGGATCGATCTGGCCCAGGCGGAGGCGGTCATCGATTTGATTACCGCCCAAACGGACCTGGCGCACCGGGCAGCCCAGGAACAACTGCGCGGTCGGCTCTCGGATTATCTGCACCAATGTGAAGAGAAGCTGCTGGCAGTCTTGGCCCAGATTGAGGCGGCTCTTGATTTTCCGGAGGACGAGATCCCCGATCTGGACCGGAAAGAAGCTATGGGCACCATTGCAGAGGTGGCTAAAGAACTTGCCGCCCTGGCGGCGCAGGCGGAAAAAGGGCGGATCCTGCGGGAAGCCGCCACTGTCGTCCTGGCCGGGAAACCCAATGTCGGTAAATCCAGTCTCCTCAACCGGTTGCTTGGCGAAGAGCGGGCCATCGTCACCCCGATCCCGGGGACCACCAGGGACTTTGTGGCCGAGATCAGCAACTTGCAGGGCTTGCCTGTCCGCCTGGTCGATACCGCCGGGTTGCGGGAGACCAGCGATCCCCTGGAACAAGAGGGGGTACGCCGGACATGGCACTGGGTGGAAAAGGCTGAATTAATCCTGATCGTACTGGACGCCGCCGCCGGCTTGAGCGCAGAGGAGGAGCAGTTAATCCGGGAGGTAAAAGAGAAAAAAAGAGTGTTCATAGTTTTGAACAAATCGGATCTCCCTCCCCGGTTGACCGCGGACGGGGTGGCTGGGAGATTTCCCGGCCTACCGGTGTTGACCGTCTCCACGGTCTCCGGAGAAGGTTTGGAGGACTTGGAGGAGAAGATCCGTGAAGCTCTAGTGGGCAAGGACTTTGGCCGGGAACACCCGGTGATCGTCACCAGCCTCCGCCATAAGGACGCCCTGGAAAGGGCCGGCAGCTATTTACAGGATGTTTTGGCCGGGTTAAGGGACGGCCTCAGCGAAGACTTGTTATCTGTCGATTTACGGGCGGCCTTGGCGGCGCTGGGAGAAATCACCGGGCGGGCCGTTTCCGATGAAGTAATTGCCGCCATCTTCAGCCGGTTTTGTATTGGAAAGTAGGGTGAGAACAATGGCACAGGTAAAAATCTATGACGTGATCGTCGTCGGGGCCGGGCACGCCGGATGCGAGGCGGCCTACGCCACTGCCAAAATGGGTTATCGCACCCTTCTTTTAACCCTTAATTTTACCAATATCGCTTTTATGCCCTGTAACCCCTCGGTGGGAGGGCCGGGCAAAGGCCACCTGGTCCGGGAGGTGGACGCCTTAGGCGGTTTAATCGGCCGGGTGACCGACCTGGCCCACCTGCAAATGAGGTCCTTGAATACGCAAAAAGGCCCGGCAGTACAGGCGTTGCGGGCGCAGGTTGACAAACGGCGCTACCAGGAGATTATGTTGGGGATCCTGGAGAGAGAACCCTTAATCCATTTACGCCAAGGGGAAATTGTCGATTTGGAGCGGGTCGGGAGCGAAGGAGTCTCCTGGCGGCTGGAACTTTCCACCGGGATCATCCTGGAAGCGCCAGTGGTGATCCTGGCCGCCGGCACCTTTTTCCAAGGGACGGTCCATATCGGCCTGGTTTCTTTTCCTTCCGGGCCCCAGGGCCAACACCCCTCCGTCTCCCTCCCGCAAAAACTAGCCGCCGAGGGCATCCGCTTCCGGAGGTTTAAGACCGGGACCTCGGCCCGGCTCCGCCGGCGCTCGTTGAATTTTGAAGCCATGATCGAGCAGCCGGGGGAGGAGACTCCCCATGGTTTCTCCTTCTGGATCCCGTGGCAGCCACGGCTGGCGGCCTCCTGCTGGCTGACTTATACCAATGAGCGGACCCATGAGATTATCAGGAAGAATTTGCACCAGGCCCCCATGTATTGCGGGGCAATTACGGGCGTGGGCACCCGTTATTGTCCGGCGATCGAGGGGAAGGTCGTCAATTTTCCCGATCGCCCGCGCCACCAGGTCTTCATCGAACCGGAGAGTGCCGGTACGGACGAGGTTTACGTAGCCGGGCTCTCCTCCAGCCTTCCCGAGGCGATCCAGGAAGAGTTTATCAGGACCGTTCCCGGCCTGGAACGGGCGGAGATCGTCCGTCCCGGGTACGCCATTGAGTATGATGTGGTGGCCGCAGAGCAACTGACCCCCTTTTTGCAGCTGAAAGAGTGCCCGGGGTTGTTCTGCGCGGGGCAGATCAATGGGACTTCCGGTTATGAAGAAGCGGCCGCCCAAGGGATCATCGCCGGGATCAATGCCGGCCTTTACCTCAAAGGAGAAACGCCGTTCCTTCCCCGCCGCGACGAGGCCTACATCGGCGTGCTTCTGGATGACCTGATCACCAAGGAACTGGATGAGCCCTACCGGGTTATGACCTCTTTTGCGGAGTTCCGTCTCTCCTTGCGGCAGGAAAATGCGGATTTACGGTTGGCCGAATACGGCTACAAATACGGCCTGCTTGCAGATGCGGAATATGAGCGGTTTCTCGCGAAGAAGGAACGGATCGAAGAGATCCGGGCGACCCTGGAGAAGACCGCTTTTGATCCGGAGTCCGAGGCGGGGCGGAAGATTACGGAGCTAACCGGGATCACCCTTAAGCAACGGATAAGCCTGGCGGAGTTGTTACAAAAACCCGGGGTTTCCTTTCAGATGCTCCAGGAGGTCTATACTCAATTACCACCAGGCAAAGATGAGGGCCGGGTTGTGGAAAACCAGATCAAGTACCAAGGCTATTTGACACGGGAGGCGAAGATGGCCGAGCGCCTGCGGAAGATGGAGGAGAAGCGGATCCCGCCCGGATTTGACTATAACCAAGTACCCAACCTGTCCACTGCCGCCCGGGAGAAATTGAGCCGGGTCGCTCCACTGACCATCGGGCAGGCGGCACGGATCAGCGGCGTAGGCCCCGCCGATCTAAGCGCCCTCCTAATCTGGATGGAAGCGAGGGTAAACCGGTGAACCCCGGCTATGAACTGATAGAAAAAGGCTTGTACGAATTCGGGCTGGAGCTTTCTGATGACAGCGTTCAAAGGCTGTACAGATATCTTCGCCGCTTGCTCCAGGCCAACCGCGAGCAGAACCTGACCGCGATTACCGGTTGGGAGGACGTGGTAAGCAAGCACCTCTTGGACAGCCTGGCGCTGCTCAAGGCTCCCTGGTGGAAGGAGATGCCGGCTCAAACTTGGGACCCCCTGCTTGATGTGGGGAGCGGCGCCGGGTTTCCCGGGATGCTTTTTGCCCTCCTCTTCCCGGAAAAGAGCATCTCCCTGCTGGAGGCAAATAAGAAGAAGGCCCGTTTTCTACAGCTCATAAAAGAGGAGGAGAACCTTTCCCGGGTTTCGATCCTCCCGGACCGGGCGGAGATCCTGGGAAGAGAGGCTGTTTACCGGGAGCAGTTCTCCCTGGTTACTGCTCGGGCAGTGGCACGCCTGCCGGAATTGCTGGAACTGACCTTGCCTTTCTGCCGTTGCGGCGGTTTTTTTCTGGCCTATAAAGGGCCGCAAGCCCGGGAAGAACTGGTGGAGGCCGCCACAGCCTGTGAAGTGTTAGGCGGCAGGCTCCATGCCACTTATGCCTATGAGTTGCCCTGGGGAAAAGGCACAAGAACCCTTTTACTCTTTGCCAAGGTTTCCCCCACCCCGGCGCAATATCCCCGGCGGCCGGGAATACCAAAAAAACGGCCTTTGCTCTGAGTGCCTTTATCAGAGAAGGGGGCCGGAAAAAATTCTTCCCCTGTACGGCAGGAAGTTAAGGCTTGGATCGCGAATTTCTACCAAATAAATCGTAAAAAAATAGATCGCAAAAAAAGACGAAGGGGCTTTTTGCCCCCGGACTTGCGGCCGGAGGCCATTTTTTTACCGGCGGGCGTTCTCCCGGCAGGGCGCCGGAGGAGAGATTTACGAATGGTTTTGACAGGTCTGGAGCGGCAAAAGCTCTTTTTACTTATGACGGTACCGTGAAGAACCGGAAAAGCATTTCGAAAAAGGGAGGTTGGCTAAGCAATGAGCAGGGTTTACGCCATCACCAACCAAAAGGGAGGCGTTGGCAAGACAACCACCGCCGTGAACCTGGGGGCTTGCCTGGCACAGATCGGGAAGAAAGTTTTGGTGATTGACAGCGACCCCCAGGGCAATGCCACCAGCGGCCTGGGATTGCGAAAGAGCGAGATCAAAAGATGCCTCTATGATGTTTTGATCAGCGAGATCCCCATTACCGACGTTATTCTTCCCACGCAAATCCAGGGGCTCTGGGCGGTTCCGTCCACAATCAAACTGGCCGGCGCCGAAGCCGAACTGGTGGGGATGATGTCCCGCGACCAACGGCTGCGGCGGGCCCTTGAACCCATCCGTGAAGGCTACGATTACATCCTGATCGATTGCCCCCCTTCACTGGGGAATCTGACACTGAACGCTTTGGCCGCCGCCGACGGGGTCCTGGTACCGATCCAATGCGAGTATTACGCTTTGGAGGGTGTGGGACAACTGATGCGCACCATACAACTGGTACAGAAATATTCCAACCCTTCGTTAACCATCGAAGGTGTCATTCTCACTATGTACGACAATAGAACCAACCTTTCGCAACAAGTGGCCGAAGAGATCCGCAAGTATTTCCCGGATAAAACCTATAAGTCAATTATCCCCCGGAACATCCGGCTCAGTGAAGCGCCCAGTTATGGACTGCCGATAAGCCTGTACGACGAAAAGTCTAAAGGAGCTGAATCATATATGAACTTGGCCAAGGAAGTGGTGGGTAATGAGTAAACAGAGAGGATTGGGAAGAGGGCTGGGGGCCTTTTTCCCGGAGATGGAAGAGGATCTCCTGCAAGGCCCGGTGGAGGTCCCCATCGCCGAGATCGTTCCCAACCCGTATCAGCCCCGGAAGGAGTTCCCCCCGGAAAGCCTGGAGGAATTGGCAGAATCCATAAAAAACCACGGGGTTCTCCAGCCGCTACTGGTCCGGAAGGTTGATGAGAAGCACCAATTGATCGCCGGCGAGCGGCGGCTGCGGGCAGCAAAAATGGCCGGTCTTTTTATGGTCCCGGTGGTTATAAAAGATATCGACGATCGCACGGCCATGGAGATCGCCCTGGTGGAAAACTTGCAGCGTGAGGACCTCAACCCCCTGGAAGAGGCCGAGGCCTATAAGAAACTGATGGACGAGTTTCAACTCACGCAAGAAGAGATCGCCAGAACGGTCGGGAAGAGCCGCTCGGCGATTACCAACACCCTTCGCCTGCTGAACCTTCCAGAAGAAGTCCGCACCCGGCTCGTCGAGAAGAAGATCACCCCCGGGCACGCCCGGGCCCTTTTGGGACTCGAGTCAACTCCGGACCAGATTGCGGCCTGCGAGGAGATCCTCAAAAACGACCTGTCTGTCCGGGAAACTGAAGACCTGGTACGCCAATGGGCGAAGGGCGATGTTTCACGTGAAACATTGCCCGGACCAAGCAAGCCCGGGAGAAAAGAGCCCGAACCCGACCTGCAGTTACAGGCGTTGATTGAAGACTTGACGCGAACCCTGGGGACCAAGGTGGATATTAAAAGGCAAAGAGGTAAAGAGGGCGGGCGGATCGAAATCGAGTATTATTCCATGGAAGAGCTGGAAAGGATCGTTGAGATCCTTGTTTCCCCCAGGCAGTTTTGAACAGCCGGTCTCGTTTGGTCTGAATGTTTCACGTGAAACATTTTTCTTAGCCGGGTGCACGATCCGGCCTGAAACAGCGTTGTGATTTGGGTTTGCAAAAAACTAAAGATCATAGCCAAACTGCGGCCGGCTACAGTGCCGGCTGCAAGCTTGACTTCCATATAAGCATGGTAAAGGTTGGCGGTGGTCCCGGTTGGCAGTTGGTCAGGGGTGGAACGCTCCGGTACAGAACAGGTGTTCTGTTCAGCAAAAATTTTTCAAGCGGGAATAGAGGATAATCTACGGCAAGAGAATTATTTTAATTAAAAGGGCAAAAAAAGGGGAGACTTATAATGTTTCTGGATGAAAACCTATTCTTGCTCCTGCTTATTATACAGGTATTAGGCGTAATAATCTTGCTGGCCATCGGTTGGCGTCTGCGTAATTTAATCCGGCAGTACCGGCGGTTGTTGACCGGCAAGGGAGAAATAAACCTGGAAGAAGTACTTATGAGCTTGGGAGAGAGGACAAAGAGGCTTGAAGAGCGCCTTTCCCTGGTGGAAGAGGAACTGGCTAGAAACCGCGAAGAGGCCCTGGGCTATTTACAAAAATGGTCGTTAATGAGGTATAAGGCCTTTGCCAATACCGGCGGGGAGCAAAGCTTTTCCCTGGTTATCCTGGATCGCAAAGGGGACGGTGTTGTTTTGAGCAGTATTTATGGACGGGAAGAATCACGGGTCTATGCCAAGGCTATCAAAAACGGTAAATCCAGTTATCCCTTGTCTGAAGAGGAAGAACAGGTTTTAGCACGGGCTTTAAGTAACAAATCAGAAAAAAATTAATCGCTAATTAGAAGGATTTAAGCAAAATATGGAGAATATCTCATCAGCGGGTTTTCCCGCCTGTTTTGTCATGGGTAAGGCTTGTTTCGATATATAGATATATACTCCAGAACACCAGAGGGAGCGGCTTAAAAGGGGTGGAGAGAGCCGATGCAGATATGGCAGAAACTAATTGCTTACATAAAGAAGAAACGGGATAAAGGCTATACCGTCATGGTTGTTCCCAATTTCCAAGGGACAACCAAGAGTCTGAATATCCCGTTTTTCCTCACAATTTTTCTCTTCTGCTTATTGGTGGCGAATTTCTATTTCCTATTCCGGTATCCCTGGCGTTTGCTCAAAATCAGCCAACAGGAGCAAAAGATTGACCAGTTATGTGATATCATCGCCCGTCAGGAACGGGACCTCAAGCAAATCAACCCCTCGATCGAAAAAACCCACGAGATGGAGGAACGGCTGAATAATACCAATAAATTAATTGCCGAGATCCGCGAGACCCTCAATTCCATCCTCGTCAAAGCCGGGCAGAGCAGATCTGCTAGCCGCGGGTATGCTTACCGGCCGATTAGCCTTCCCTCGTACAACCTCTCCAGTGCTGATAATGACCTGACCAGACTGGAGATCCTCAATGCCAACCTGGAGTTCGTCGAAAAAGAGTTGGAAAAATCCGAAGAGAGACTGGAAAAACTATATGCGGATCTTAAGGCCTTTAATAAAGAACTAGATTACACCCCGACTATCTGGCCGGTGTACGGGAGAATAACCTCGGGCTTTGGGTATCGCATCCATCCCATCTCCAGAAAACATGATTTCCACCGCGGGATTGATATATCAGCGCGGAAGGGCACCCCTATCCGTGCTGCTGCAGGCGGACGGGTAGTACGGGCCAATTTCTATGGCGGGTATGGATGGACGGTAATTATTGATCATGGATATGGATACCGGACTCTTTATGCGCATAACCGGAATTTAGTAGTCAGGCAGGGCCAATACGTAAGCAAGGGACAAGTTGTGGCGTATTCGGGAGATAGCGGGAACACGACCGGCCCCCATCTGCACTACGAAGTACATGTTAACGGCAAACCGGTAAACCCCACTACTTATCTATGGCAATAATCCACAGGGAGAAAAGAAGGAGGAGTTGTTGTGAAGCGGGGGAGCACTACGGAAATGGCTGCTAATAAAAAAATCGACACCTTGATTGGACAAGAATCTTCCCTCACCGGGAGGTTGGAATCCTCAGGGACAATCCGGGTGGATGGGAAATTCGAAGGCGATATTATTACCAAGAGCGATCTGGTGGTAGGAGAAAGCGGGCAGGTGCATGGGAAGATCAAAGCCAGGAATATTACAGTGGCCGGGTTAATCAAGGGTGAACTTGAGGCCTCCGGTAAACTGGAACTGGTACCCACCGCCGTGGTGGAAGGAGAAGCAAAAATGTCCCTGCTTGTGGTGGAGGAAGGCGCGGTATTTCAAGGAAATTGCCAGCAGATCCCGAAAGACCAAAGAGACCGGGGGAAAACCCTGCGGATTGATACCCCGAAAGCACCGGAGCCAACGGTGCCGGAGGCAGGGAAGTGAGCAGAATAAAAAGCCCCTTCAAAAAGGGGCTTTTTATTTAACGTGGCCGGATGGAATTCTTTTTGTCAAAAGACCCCCAAATACCGCTGGATTTCCCAGTCATGAACATGGGTACGGTAGAGGTCCCATTCAATGGTTTTGGCGTTTAAGAAGTGTTGATAAATGTGTTCGCCTAAAACCTCCCGGATGAGCGGGTCGTTTTCCATCTCCGTCAGGGCCTCCCGGAGATCGGCTGGGAGGCTTTTGATCCCTTCGGCTTCCCGTTCCGCCGCGGACATCTGGTAGATATTCTTCTGGGCGGAAGGCGGCGGCTGGATCTTCTTTTTAATCCCGTCCAGGCCGGCGGCGATCATGACCGCAAAAGCCAGATACGGGTTGCAGCTGGGATCCGGGCTGCGTATCTCCACCCGGGTTCCTTCTTCCCGGGAAGACGGGACCCGCACCAGGGCGCTGCGGTTCGTCGCCGACCAGGAGATATAGACCGGCGCCTCATACCCGGGGACCAAGCGCTTATAGGAATTGACCAGCGGGTTGGTGACCGCGGTATAAGCGCCGGCATGGGTCAGGAGCCCCCCGATAAAATGGAGGGCCGTTTCACTTAATTGGTACGGTCCCGCCGGGTCATAAAAGGCGTTCTTCCCGTCTTTGTAAAGGGATATATGGGTGTGCATCCCGGAACCGTTCACCCCGTAAATGGGTTTCGGCATAAACGTGGCGTGCAGGTCATGTTTTTGCGCAATAATCCGGGTGACAAACTTCAACGTCGAGACGTGATCCGCCGCCAGGAGCGGGTCGGTATACTTGAACCCGATCTCGTGCTGGCCGGGAGCCACCTCGTGGTGGGAGGCCTCGACCTCAAACCCCATATCAATCAGGGCCAACACTATATCCCGCCGGGCGTCTTCGCCGCGGTCAACAGGGGAGAGGTCAAAATACCCGCCCTGGTCGTGAGTGATTGTGGTCGGGATCCCCTTGTCATCAAAACGGAAAAGGAAGAACTCACATTCCGGGCCGATATTAATGGAGTAACCCATGGCCTTTGCTTCTTCGACTACCCGGCGGAGGATATACCGGGGATCACCGATAAAAGGCTTCCCGTCGTGGGTGTAGACATCACAGATCAAACGGGCGACCTGCGTGCCTCCGGGTTTCCAGGGAAAGAGGGTGAATGATTCGGGAACAGGCCTCAGGTTCATATCCGACTCCTCAATACGGGTAAACCCCTCGATGGAGGAACCGTCAAACATAATCTTGTTGTCTAGGGCTTTTTCCAGCTGCTGGACGGGGATGGCAACATTCTTTACCACCCCCAGGATATCGGTGAATTGTAGGCGGACGAATTTCACATCTAACTCCCGGGCCTTTTGCAACACCTCTTTTTTGGTCAAAGGGAACACCTCTTTTAATTAATGTAAGAAAATCTTTCCAACTTTTTTCAGACATGTGCCGGCCTTTATGGGCAAGAACATGCGGTGTATTTTTATAATAACTATAAAGTATAGAATATCCACTGTCAAGATGGATTAGGGAAATCTGGCAAAGGCGGGAAGGGAAGTATGCGGGTCGAGCCTTCAATAACAGCAGCCCAGAAAAAACTGGCCCAAGGGTTGCGGGAGAAGAAAATACCTTTCCAGGAGAACCAAACGGTGGCCGGATGGGAGGTGGATATCTTGATCCCCTCCGGGTATCTGGCTGTGGAGATCGACGGGTTTTATCATTTGAGCACAGCGCAACAGCTGAAGGATGAGGAAAAGACGGCGCAATTGACGGCCGCCGGTTATCATGTACTCCGGTTTACCAATACGGAGATTCACGAAGACTGCGCCGCCTGTGTCGAGCTCATCAGCGACCTGCTGGAGAAGTACAAAACCCGGGTCAAGGAGGCACAGAAAACAGACCCCGCCGGTGACGACTGGCGAGAAGATCTGCGCAAGTTACGGGAGAGATTAGAAGGAGAAAAAGGGGAGGCTTGAGCGATGAAGCGGGACAGTTTTATCCTGCTGCTATTACTTATCCTTTTTTTCATTGCGGGAGTGGTTGCCGGTGACAGTAACCCGGCGTTTGCCACGGAAGCCGGCGGGGAACAGGAAAGCCTGGAGACCACGGAAGAGGAGATCACCGTGGTGATGGTGGGTGATTTATACCTCTCCAGTTGGCTGGAACCGCTGTTGTTAAAGAACCCGGCTTACCCCTATGCCGACCCGGGAGTGCGGGAACTTTTGGACCAGGCTGATTTAGTCCTCGGGAACCTGGAAGCCCCCTTATCACAGCGGGGAAAGGTTTATGTGGAGAAAAAATTCACCTTCCGTTGCCACCCGGGGGTGGTGGCGACTTTAACCGCCGGCGGTTTCGACTTTGTCAGCCTGGCGAATAACCACATAATGGACTACGGGCCGGAGGCGTTGGAGGATACTATGGCGATTCTGCGAGAGCACGGGATCGCCTATGCCGGGGCCGGGAGAAACCTGAAAGAGGCCAGGAAGCCGGCGCTCTTGGAACGGAAAGGGCTGCGCATTGCCGTTCTGGCCTATAACAATACTTTTCCTTTGGAATTCTACGCCACGCCTGGCCGGCCGGGGACAGCCCGCGGGGTTTGGGAGCAGATCCAGGAAGATGTGCAGAAAGCCGCCGGCCTGGCGGATTTAGTGATCGTCTCCTTTCACTGGAGCGGCGAGCGGGTAAAGGAGCCCCGGGATTACCAGCGCAGCTTTGGCCAGCTTTGCATTGATGCCGGCGCCCATGTGGTATTTGGGCATCATCCCCATGTCCACCAGGGGGTGGAAGTTTATAAACACGGGCTCATCGCCTACAGCCTGGGCAATTTTATCTTTGCCAGTTATGCCCGGAACACACGGGATTCCATAATCCTCAAAGTCCGGATGGACCGGAAGGGCCTGCAACAAGCGGAGATTTACCCGATCAATATCAACAATAACGAGGTGGCCTTTCAACCGCGGCTCTTTAAGGATGAAGAGGCCCACAGGTTGCTCCGGGAGATCCAGGATCTGTCCGCTGCCTTAAATACCCGGGTGGAGATTAAAGGGGACGTTGGGGTGATCCTCCTGCCCGGTGGCGGGAGATCGGAATAAGCTCCCGGTTTTCCTGGCCATATACGCAGAGATCCAGTAGAGGGCATTCGGGGCAGAGCGGCCGGGTCCTGCAGATATGGTGGCCAAGGGCATCAAGTTGCGCGTGGTATTCATTATAGAGTTTGGGGTCTTTGGGGAGCCGGGCCTGAAAATACTCCTGAACCAGCCGGTAACTGGCCTTCTCCGGTAAAAGACCCAGCCGGGAAAAGATCCTTTTGGTGTAGCTGTCAACAACAAAGAAGGGGTAACCCCCGGCATAAAGAAGGATTGAGTCGGCGGTTTCTTCGCCGATGCCGTAAATTTCCAGCAATTCCCGGCGGAGACGATCCGGGGGCAGCCGGAACATCCGGTCCAGATCACCGCCGTGGTTCTGAAAGAGGTAGGCGAGGAAAGCCTTTATTTTTTTGGCCTTTTGCCGGTAGTAAAGGGTGGTCCGGATCTTTTCGCCCAACTCTTCCGTGGGACAGCGGTAAAGGGCTTCCGGGGTCAGCAGGCCGGCCTCTTCCAAAGCGGCAATGGCTTTTTCCACATTGCGCCAGGCCACGGCTTAGGTAAGGATGGCCCCGACAATGACTTCAAAAGGGGTCTTGGCCGGCCACCAATGCCTGGGGCCAAAATGCGCCAGGAGCCGGTGGTAAATTTCGAGTAAATCGCCGGGCACTTTTTATCCTCCTTGGTTTGAGCGTAATACTACCCTTAATTATCTCCGGTTTTTTTGGCCGGTTTCCGGGTTATTGTTACGAGTGCTATAAGACCGCTATATTAACGATTATATCATAGGAACAGAGATCTCCGCGGTTGTCCTGGATCACTTTCCGAAAAACTCCGGCAAGAGCCGGGAAAGAAAAAAATGTTAGAAAAAAAAGGACCGTTCCAGGAAGGAGTAACCGGGATCAGGAGGAAATTATAGAGAAGCGGAAGAGCAAAATTCCAGAGATGGAGGGTTCCTGGTGAAAGATTACACATCCGACCACAGCAGGGATTTTCTTCTGAAGCCGCAAGAAGAGATTTTAAACCAAATCACCGCTTGGCTGCGCCGGCATAGTTTTTCCCCGGAGGATATTGCCAAGGCTGAAGAGATTTGGGTTGAGTATATCAAAAAAAGCGGAAACTACCGGGCGAGTAGCCGGACGTGGGCGGCGGCGGTCATCTATTTTTTGGGGAAAATCCGCGGGCATAAATGGCTTAACCAGGCGTTTTTAGCCAAGTCATTCTCCGTGTCTCCGGGGAGTATCAGCCAGAGATGGCAGCAGATCCACCGGGCTTTACGGGAAGCCGAAGGCCGGGATGGGACAGAAGAGGCCGCGGAGGGCTTCTTTACGCCTGTGGCGGCAGAGGTCTTCCGGAAGCTGATGAATTATACCCAGTCCACGGATAAATGGAAGAACTTTGTCGGGGATATCTTCTTCCAATTTGTCGGGGTGGAAACACCGCCATTGCCGATTGATCTCATCCTCGAACTACTCATCTTTATCACCTGTGACCGGACGCTTCCGGGCGGGAAGAAAATCATCGACTATTTTTTAGAGGAGAACGCAGAGAGCCTCCGGGCGGAGGAGGAAGAGTTTTTACAGAGCATCAGGGCCAGCCGGTTCGGTTTGTTCAGGGTTGAGGCGATCCTGAACGGAACGCGGTTGCTGCTTACCGACTTTTACCGCGGGAACGAAGTGGAAGTACTGGTCAGAGAGACCGGCCAGATTGAGCAAGGGGACATTATCATGTCCAGGATCATCCCGGCGGAAAGAGAAGGGCTCTGGCGGTTTGGCGGAAATCTGGTTACGCTCAGGCCGTCGGCGGCCAAGGAACTATCGGATCTGGCCGGTAAATGGTTTTGGGAGTTTTCTGTGGCCAATAAAGGCTGGGCCACAGGGGAGAGTTTTATCCAGGAAAACAGCTTCCGGTTTTGGCGGTGGCTCATCGGCAATTAATATATACATTAATATAATAATTTACAATAATAATATATGACAAATACGCCTGCTATAACTTCAATGGGGTGCTGGAGGGAACCGGAGTGGACCTGAGAGGCTTTGCGCCCGTGGGCGCGCGTATCGACCAATACCAGGAGGAGATGATCCGGCAGTTACAAGAGCTAATCGCCATTCCCAGTGTGAAAAGTAGCCCGGCCGGGCCGGACGCCCCCTTTGGCCCGGAGATCGCCAAGGCTTTAGAGTACGTACTGGCCTGGGGGGAGAAGGAGGGCTTCCGGGCGGAGAATTTTTCGGGTTACGCCGGGCACCTGGAATATGGGGAAGGCGGGGAGGATCTCGGCGTTCTCTTGCATCTGGATGTGGTTCCCGCAGGCGAGGGATGGCAGTACCCGCCTTTCCAAGGGGTGCGGGCGGGCGGACGGATCTATGGCCGCGGGGCGGTTGATAACAAAGGGCCGGCAGTAGCGGTCCTTTACGCTTTAAAGGCCTTAAAAGAAGAAGGCTTCCGTCCGGCCCGGAAAATCCGGGTGATCTTTGGCTGTGATGAGGAAAGTAGTTGGCGGTGTATGGAGCATTATTCTCAAAAGGTCCCCAAACCGGCCCTGGGGTTTGTCCCGGATGCCGATTTCCCCCTGATCAACTGTGAAAAAGGGTCTGTCGCCTTGACGCTGCAGGCCGGGTATGGTCCCGCCCCCGCCGGCGGGTGGGAACTGCTGCGCGTGGCGGGGGGAACCCGCCATAATGTGGTGCCGGAAAGTGCGGAAGCTCTCCTCTTGCCGGCGGATTCCGGGACCGGGGCCTGGGACCGCCTTCAGGCCGCCTGTGACAAAGACCCCCGGGTTACCTTGGAGAAAACCGGGGAAAAGATCCGGCTGCAGGTAAAGGGGAAGGCGGCCCATGCCAGCCTCCCGCATTTGGGGGAGAACGCCATAATCCGTCTCCTGGCCATCCTGGCCGCCCTGGGGGAGAGGGGCGGGCCGTGGGACCTTATAAACCTGCTGGTAAAGAAGATACCCGGTTATACCGGCGAGGAATTGGGCATCGCCTGCCAGGACCTGATCTCCGGCGCTCTCACCTGCAACCTGGGGACAATCGCCATCGGTGACGGTGAAGCCCGCGTAGAGCTGGATATCAGGTATCCCCTTTGTATAGACGAGGAAACTATTGTTCAGCGTGTAAGTACTGAATTGGGCAGCGGTTTTGCAATAACCGGCCGATATGGGCTACCGCCCCACTATTTCCCGGTGGAAAGCCCGCTGGTAAAGACCTTACTCGCCGCCTACCAGGAAGAGACCGGCGATTCCAGCCCGCCGCTGGCGATTGGCGGGAGAACCTACGCCACCGCCTTGGGGAACGGGGTGGCTTTCGGGCCCAACTTGCCTGGCCGGCCGCAATTGGCCCACCAGAAAGACGAGTATATTGAGGTGGCCGATCTCATGGTTGCCGCCCGGATTTACGGGCGGGCCCTCCTTTACCTGGCCGCTGGTGATCTCCGGAAGGAGGACGGGGAAAAATGAGGATTTGTTCATGCCTTTCCCGGCGGCGCGTCCGCATTTTCCTGGTCTCTTCCCTGCTGCTGGCGGTGGTTCTTTTCCCTGCTCCCCCGCTGGAAGGACGCTGGGAACAACCGCTGGTTATTAAAGAAAGGGCCGGTATTGATTGGCGGCAGCACCCGGTGACCGTTGGGGTCCCGGTTCCCCGGGGCGAACCGGAGTTCAGCACCCCGCCGCGGCTTTTTGATCCGTGGGGGCGGGAAGTGCCTGTTCAGGCCATGCCCGCAGGGTTCTGGCCGGGAGAAGAGGGACCCCGCTGGTGGCTGCTGACTTTCCCGGCATCGGTGAATAGAAATGGTTCTGCCCGTTACCGGCTGGTCTCCGGCGACCAAGCCTCGCCGGCGCCCGCCAGTCCCTTGGTGGTTGAAGAGACGGCTGAGGGCGTAAACGTGGATACCGGAATGATCCTCCTGGAAGTCCGGGCAGATAAGCCAATTTTCCACCAGATCTGGTTTGATCCGTCCGGCCGCCGGAATTACCGGGAAGAAAACCGGGTCCTGGTCCCCGGCGGCGATGAACTGGCTTTGAGGATTGGCGAGGAAGTCTTCCGGGCACAATGGGCGGCGCCGGCAGAAATCACCCTGGAAGAGACGGGCCCGGTCAAAGCCGTCATCAAGCTCGAAGGCGGGCTCTATGATCTGGGAGGCAAAGGCGATTTCGTATATACCTGCCGGATAGAGGCCTACGCCGGGGCCCCCTATTTGCAGGTGGATCTGACCCTGACCGCCGGTGGTCGCCGGGACTGGCAGACAGTGGATGAGGCCTGGATCCGGTGGGCCCTGGCCGGTGGGAAAGCCCGGAAATGGACCGCAACCCTGGGTAGTGGTGAAAGCCAACGGCCGGTCGATACCGGCCTGGACCCGGAGGGCCATGCCGGGGTGCAGGCCTTAAATAGCAAGGAAATCACCTGGGAGGGTGTGGATCTTACACCTTCCAGCCAGCGTGAACTCAAAGCGCCGGCTGTCGGTTGGGGGGATTTAACCGGCGACGACTGGGGAGTGGCCTTGGGGGTTCAGGATTTCTGGCAACAATATCCCAAACGGCTGCTGTTGACCGGAGGCGGGGAGATCCGGGCGGAACTGGTTCCTGCCGGCGCCGCCGTCCGCTGGCCGCGGGGCGCCGCCAAAACCCACCGCTTTGTCTTGTACCTCCATACCCGCCGGGACCGGGAATACCGCCGGATAGTCGAGGCGATCCTCACCGGCCCGCCCGTGGGGGTCCTGGCTCCTTCCTGGTATGAAAAGGCCGGGGTCTTCGCACAACCCTTTGCGCCCCTCCCCGACCAGCACCCGGAGGAATACACGGAAGTCATTTTATTAAAAGCCAGGAGCCAGGTGGATCTGGTGAATATCTTCGGCCCGCCGGCCCACGGGGTCCGGATTAACCCCCGGCATTGGGGGTTCTTCAACTATGGTGATCTGGAAACCACCCATCCCGGACCCGAGCATCCGGGGAGGAGATATTGGAATAATAACTACTATGACCTGCCCTACCTGCTCCTCCAGGAGTTTATCCGCACAGGGGATCCGGTCTTCCTATCCCTGGCCGGGCCGGCCCTGGCGCACCTGGGCGATGTCGACCTGGTCCACCCGTCGGGGGGAGATCGCATCACGCCCGGGCTTGACCATGTCGGTTCCTTCCGCACGGGTGAACTGGCGGAGGCGGAGTATTTTAGTTACACCAAGAACCGGGGCTTGCTTCTCAGTTATTACCTGTTTGGCGATTATCGCGGGCGGGAACTGGCGCTCCGCGTCGCCGACCGGGTCTGCCTTCATGACGGGGTCAATCCCTGGGAACCCAGGACCTTCGGCCTGGGGATCCTGGCGACCCTCGCCGGGTATGAAGCGACCGGGGAAGAGAAATACCTGCGCCGCGCCGGCGAGCTCGCCCGGGCCGCCTTGGACTGGGAAAAAGGGCAGGAGGTTGGTTTTCCCAGCGACTTCATTTACCAGGCCGGATTGGCCCTGGAAGGGCTGGTTGAGTATTATTACTGGGAAAAAGACCCGGAAGTGCTGGCGGGGATCCAATCCGCTGTTGACAAGGGGATTTATCACTTCTGGGACCCGGAGCGCGGGTATTTACAGAACGAGGGCGGCCTCACCTTCTCGGCGGCTCTCGGCCTGTTGTACAGGGAAACCGGGGAGGTTCGTTACCGGGAGATCGGGTTAAAACAGATCAGGACCTTTTTGGCGGCAAACCCGGAGACGCGGGGGCGCCCGCTGACAGCGAAAGACGCCGCCCTGATTTATAGGAACATTTATGCGCTTTTTCCAGCGGCACGTTAAATTATGGTAACCGCGAAAAGAAACTATGGTAACCATAAAGGGAGCGAAGGCCGGCGCGGCAAAAAACCTTGCGGGGGGCGTACCGGGAAACCTGTCCGGAGAAGAGATTGACTTGTTTTTTTCGCTTTTTTCCGGTAAAATGTATCTGGTATCTGGATTTTAACGCGCGCTGTATGCGCGATCCGCTGCATGGGCAAGCTGCAACGCGCGGGCAAGAGGAGGGGGTGCAGCGATGCAAAAAGACTTGCGAGAAAAATTAATTGGCGGCGTGATCATGGATGTCACCACCCCGGAACAGGCGAGGATTGCCGCTGACGCCGGAGCGGTGGCGGTGATGGCTTTAGAGAGGGTGCCTGCGGATATCCGGGCGGAAGGTGGAGTGGCCCGGATGTCGGATCCCGAGGTTATCCTCAGGATTAAGGAAGCGGTGGAGATACCGGTTATGGCCAAAGTCCGCATCGGCCACTTTGTGGAAGCGCAGATCCTCGAAGCGCTGGGCGTTGATTATATTGACGAGAGTGAGGTCTTGACCCCGGCGGATGAGGAGAACCATATAGATAAACACCAGTTTAAGACCCCGTTTGTCTGCGGCGCCCGCAACCTGGGGGAGGCTTTGCGCCGGATTGCAGAAGGCGCGGTCATGATCAGAACCAAAGGGGAAGCAGGCACCGGCGACGTGGTCGAAGCGGTCCGGCACGTCCGTACCGTAACCAGGGAGATCGCCGAGTTGCAGGCGATGGACGACGCGGAGATCAAGGCCAAAGCCGCGGAAATGCGGGTACCGGAAGAACTCGTGTTGGAGGTAAAGAAACTGGGGCGGCTGCCGGTGATGAACTTTGCCGCCGGCGGGATTGCGACCCCGGCTGATGCCGCCTTGATGATGCAGTTGGGCTGTGACGGCGTTTTTGTCGGTTCGGGGATCTTCAAGTCGGAGAACCCCGCCGCCCGCGCCCGCGCCATTGTCAAGGCAACCAAGCATTTTGCCGACCCGGAAGTCCTGGCGGAAGTATCGCGCGGGCTCGGCAGCGCCATGCCCGGGCTTTCCGTCGCCAGCCTGGGGCCGGCGGAGCGTATGTCCGGCAGAGGGTAAAAGGGGTTGCGGAAGCGCCGTTCTCTGCAGGAAACTTGCGAGAGAGGTTAAGCTTTGGTAAAACTCCTTTTCCTCACAGTTGAAATAAGCTATGCTGGAAGAGGGAGGTTCGCGGCCAGCGTCCATCCCTCATAAGAAAGGATTAGTTTGTGCTTTCAATCACAAACTTGGAAGAAAGAAGGGAGGTAACAAAGTTGGGAAAACTTCTGGAGATCCGTTGGCACGGCCGTGGGGGGCAAGGAGCCAAGACCGGCGCCCTTTTATTGGGTGAGGTACTGGTAAACACCGGCAAATTTATGCAGGCATTCCCTGATTACGGTCCGGAGCGGATGGGCGCGCCGATGAGAGCATATAATCGAATCAGCGACGAACCCATTTCCATTCATTCAGGTGTGACCAATCCGGAAGTTGTTGTCGTACTTGATGCCACTTTGTTGGGGAAGGTTGATGTTACGGCAGGCTTGCCTGAGGAGGGTGTTCTGATTGTGAACACCCAGAAAGCCCCCGGAGAGGTCCGGAAACAATTGGGCCTGTCCGGACGGAAGATCTTCACGATCGATGCCAACAAAATATCCCAGGAAACGATTGGCCGCATCATACCCAACACCCCGATGCTGGGTGCGTTGGTGAAAGTGACCGGGCTGGTCGATTATGATCATCTGATCGCCAATGCCAGGAAGACGTTGACTAAGAAATTCCAACGCAAGCCTGAGGTGATAGATGGTAATATCAAAGCCATTGAACAGGCTTACCAGGAGGTGCGCGGTGAATGACCAAGGGTTGGAAAGAGTTGCCGGAAGGCGGCCTGATTACGGAGGCCGGTAACGCCCACAAATACGAGACCGGAGACTGGCGTAACCTCCGCCCGGTGCATAACCCGGAAAAGTGCATAAATTGCCTTTTCTGCTGGATCTACTGCCCCGATTCCGCCATCATTGTCAAAGACGGGAAAGTAGTGGGGATTGACTATGCCCACTGCAAGGGGTGCGGGATCTGCGCCCGGGAGTGCCCGGACAGAGTGAAGGCCATCGAGATGGTGGATGAAAGTGAGTTCGAGTGAGTATTTGGTTAAGGCTATTCTTTTTCAAGGTCAGGTATGAAGAGACTGAAAGGGGGAGAAGTTAGTGGCGACCAAAGAGTTAGTCGCCCGGACCGGGAATGAAGCCATGGCCGAGGCCATGCGGCAGATTAATCCGGATGTCGTGGCGGCTTACCCCATAACTCCCGCCACAGAGATCGTCCAGCTCTTTTCGGCGTATGTTGCGGACGGACTTGTCGATACGGAATTTGTTACCGTCGAGAGCGAACACTCGGCGATGAGCGCATGCGTGGGAGCTTCGACCGCCGGAGCCCGGGTGATGACGGGTACCTCCTCACAGGGTCTGATCCTGATGGCGGAGATCCTTTATATCGCGGCGGGCCTGCGGTGCCCGATCGTTTTGGCTGAGGTCAACCGGGCGCTGTCTTCGCCGATTAACATCCACTGTGACCACAGTGACACAATGAGTGTCCGGGACAGCGGCTGGATCCAGATTTTCTCCGAGAACTCCCAGGAGGCCTACGATAATATGATCCAGGCCGTGCGGATTGCGGAACACATGGATGTGCGCCTCCCGGTTATGGTGACCACGGACGGTTTTATCATCAGTCATGGCCTGGAAGCCATCAGCTTGCTTGAAGATAAGGAAGTCCAGGATTTTATCGGGCCTTATAAAGCCGCTTATTCCCTTTTGGATGTGGAAAAACCGATTACCGTCGGCGGCTTGGACTTCACCGACTTCTACTTTGAGCACCGCCGGCAGACGGCGGAAGCCATGCAGAACGCCAAGAAAGTCATCCTTGACGTAGGGCGGGAATTCGGCGAGAAATTTGGCCGCAGTTACGGTTTCTTTGAAGGGTACAAGCTGGAAGATGCTGAGATCGCCCTGGTCCTCCTTGGCTCCACCGCCGGCACAGCGCGGGTGGCCGTGGACCAACTGCGGGCGGCCGGTGTCAAGTGCGGCCTGTTGAAACTGCGGGTCTTCCGGCCCTTCCCCGCTGCCGAACTGGCGGAAGCTTTGAAGCACCTGAAAGCCATCGCGGTCATGGACCGCTCGGATTCGCTTTCTACTGCCGGCGGCCCGCTCTTTACGGATGTCCGCTCCGCCCTTTACGACCTGCCGGAGCGCCCGGCGATCGTCAACTATATCTACGGATTGGGCGGCCGGGACATCACCGTGGAGGATCTGGAAGGAATCTACCGGGAATTGCAGAGAATATCCGGAGGCGGCCAGGTACAGGAGACCATTCAGTATCTGGGCGTTCGGGAATAAGGAGGTGCAGCAATGGCCAATCTGAAACAACTGGCAGCCAAAGAAGACCTTTTGACCGGAGGACACCGGGCTTGCGCCGGTTGTGCGGCGCCAATCATTGTCCGTCAGGTCCTCTTGGCGGCGGAGCATCCGGTAGTGGTCGGCAGTGCCACCGGTTGCCTGGAAGTGACCACCACCCTGTTCCCCTATACCGCCTGGAAAGTCCCGTTTATTCATAATGCCTTCGAGAATTCCGCGGCGACAGTCAGCGGGGTTGAGGCCGCTTATCAATCCCTGAAGAGGCAAGGGAAATACGATAAAGAGGTCAGGTTCATTGCCTTTGGGGGTGACGGAGGCACCTATGATATCGGGCTGCAGTCGCTTTCCGGCGCCATGGAACGCGGCCACCAGATGCTTTATATCTGCTATGACAACCACGCCTATATGAACACGGGAATCCAGCGTTCCAGCGCTACCCCGTTGGGGGCGCACACCACGACCAGCCCGGCCGGGAAAGTAATCCCCGGGAAGAAACAGTACCGTAAAGACTTGACCGCGATCATGGTGGCGCATAACATTCCCTATGTGGCGCAGACCTCCGTCAGCCATTGGCGGGATCTGGTCACCAAGGTCAAAAAGGCGTTGGATACACCTGGCCCTACCTTTATCAATGTCCTTTCCCCTTGCCGTTTGGGTTGGGGCTTTAAGCCGGAGGACACGATTGAACTGGCGCGGGAAGCGGTGGAGAATTGCTTCTGGCCCTTGTACGAGGTGGAAAACGGCGTTTACAAGCTGACCTACAAACCGAAGGAGAAAAAACCGGTTGTGGACTGGCTGAAAAAGCAAACCCGTTTCCGGCACCTGTTCAAGCCCGGTAACGAAGAGTTGCTGGCCAAGGTCCAGGAGTATATCGACACCGAATGGGAAAAGCTGCTGCAGAAATGTGGCGTTGAGTAAGGAAGGCAGCTGGAGACAGGAAAAGAGAAAGCAGAAAACAAGGGGCCGATGGGCCTCTTGTTTTTACATAAAGAAAAACCCGCTTTCACCGCCGGGGTCGGAATATCCGGTTGGAAATTAAAAGAAGTAAGAAGGAGGCCGGTTATGGACTGGGAAAAAACATTGGAAGCCAATATTGACCGCTTGCGGGGGAATGAATACCCGGGAAGAGGCATTATTATCGGCCTCAGCCCGGACGGAAAGAACTTTATTCAGGTGTACTGGCTGATGGGGAGAAGCGCGGCCAGCCGCAACCGGATCCTGGTACCCGAAGGGGAGTTTGTCAAAACGGCGGTTCCCGGGGGCGAGCAGGCGGGGGACCCTTCCCTCCTCCTGTATTACCCGGTGAAACACTGGGACGAAAGCCATATTGTGAGCAATGGTGACCAGACCGATACCATCTATTCAGCCCTGCAAAAGGGGGCAGGTTTTGCCGAGGCTCTGGCCACCCGGACCTTTGAGCCTGATCCGCCCCATTACACGCCGCGGATCTCCGGTTTGGTGGAGCTCAATAACGCGGAATGCGCCTACCGCCTGGCGATCGTCAAAACGGTGGAAGGTTCCCCGGAGTCTTGTACCAGGCAGTATTTTTACTACGAAAAAGGGATCCCGGGAATAGGCCACTGCATCCATACTTATGCCGGCAACGGTAACCCGTTGCCCTCCTTTCAGGGGGAGCCCTTTACCGTCAAGGTCTTTGACGATCTCCGGACAACAGCCCGGTATTACTGGGAGCTTCTCCATGAAGAGAATAAAGTTGCCCTCCTGGCCAAGGCGATTAACCGCCGGACCGGGGAGAGCCGCTTGGAGATCATAAACAAGAAGGAAGAGCAGTAGCGCGTCTTGCACCCGGAAAAAACTAAAGGGTGGAGATGGAAAAAAGGAGGTAAGCGATGATGGATGCCTTGACCGCATTAAAGACCCGCCGTAGTGTCCGGCAGTTTGCCGGGAAGGAAGTCCCTGAAGAGCACCTGCGGGAGATTGTCGACTGCGCACGGCTGGCGGCCACCGCCCGGAATGAGCAGCCGTGGGAGTTTGTGGTCGTCCGTACGCCAGCCCTCCGGCAAGAGATCGCCCGGCTCGCTGATTACGGGCGGTTTATTGCGGACGCCCCGGCTTGCCTGGCGGTCTTCTGCAAGGAGACCAAATACTACCTGGAAGACGGGGCGGCGGCAACGGAAAACGCTCTTATCGCCGCGCATGCCTTGGGCCTTGCCTCCTGCTGGGTGGCGGGGGACAAAAAGGAGTATGCCGAAGCCGTCCGGGAGTTGCTGGGTCTCCCTGCGGGCTACAAACTGATCTCCCTGGTGGCCATCGGTTACCCGGCCGAGGGCAAGGTCGCCGGGCCGCCAAAGCGGGAACTGGAAGCGGTTCTTCACTGGGAAAAATTTAGCCGCAGTGAATGACTGCGGCAATAACTACATTATTTTATTATTAATGGAGAACCGTTTATATGGGGAAAAGTTGTTTGGATGGAAATAATCACCCGTTAACGGGTGATTATTCTTTTTTACCGGCCCCGAAATACTCCTGGAGAAAAGCGAGGTCGATCTCGGGGTAGACCGGGTATTGTTCCAGGAGGTCCCGGACCCGGCTGCGGGCAGTGGCCGCCACCTTTTCATCGATTAGATAAAGGGCTTTGCTGGGTTTACCGGCGTTTTTCCCTTTCTCCACCGTCTTAGGGCTCGTGTTGGCCAAGACATATTTGATGACCGTTGCTATTTCCCGCATTTCCGCCTCGCCCATTCCCAAGGTGGTAATGGCGGCGGTCCCCAAACGGAGCCCGCTGGTGTACCAGGCGCCGTGGGGATCAAAGGGCAGCGCATTCCGGTTCAGGGTTATGCCGCAGGCCCGCAGGACACTCTCCGCCTGGCGTCCGGTTAAGCCAAAGGAAGTATAGACGTCAATTAAGAGCATGTGGTTGTCCGTGCCGTTGGTGGCAACCTTCATTCCCTCTTCCATACAGGCGGCAGCCAAGGCCTGGGAGTTCTCCACAACTTTATGGGCGTATTCCCGGAAGCCCGGGCTGGAGGCTTCAGTCAAGGCGACCGCCTTGGCGGCCAGCATATGGGGGAGAGGGCCGCCGATCACATAGGGACAGCCTTTATCCACATAATCCGCAAACTCCCGGGTGCAGAGGATCATCCCGCCCCGCGGGCCACGGAGGGTCTTATGGGTGGTGGTGGTAACAATGTGGGCGTGGGGCACCGGGTTCAAATCACCGGTGAAGACCCCGCCTGCTACCAGACCGGCAAAATGCGCCATATCCACCATCAGGACGGCATCGACTTTATCGGCGATCTCCCGCAGGCGCCGGTAGTTGATGGCCCGGGGGTAAGCGCTGTATCCGGCGAGCAAAATCAAGGGCTTGACTTTGAGGACTAACTCCTCGATCTGGTCGTAATCGAGGAGGCCGGTCTCGGGGTTCACATTATAACTGTATGTTTCAAAAAGGGAACCGGAGATGTTGTGCCGGTAACCATGGGTCAGGTGCCCGCCGGAGAAAAGATCCAGGGCGACCAGACGCTGGGCATGCATCTTTTGGCGGATCCTGTTCCAATCATCAGCAGAGAGTTTAAGCGGGTTCTCTTCACCCAGTTCCTCCAGGGCCGGGGTTTGCACCCGCGCGCTGAGGATTGCCCAAAAAGCAATGAGGTTCGCGTCGGCGCCGCTGTGGGGCTGGACGTAAGCATGATCGCAGCCAAAGAGCCGGCAGGCGGTGGCACAGGCATACTCCTCGATGGCGTCGATATTATCGCATCCCGCGTAAAACCGGTGTCCCGGGTAACCCTCGGCATATTTGTCTGTTAAAAGGTTGCCCATGGCCAATTGGGTGTTAAGGGAGGAATAGTTTTCACTGGCGATTAATTTCAGGTTTTCTCTTTGCGCGGCAAGTTCATGGACGATCGAAGCGGCGGTTTCCGGTGAAATCTTGGCCACTTCGGTCAGGGCGGCTATATAAGCTAGAAATCCCGGTTCAACCTTATCCGGGTTGGTCCTTTCCAGATAGGCTTTGATAGCTTGGTGGGTCATGTCGGCTCCTCCTCACTTCGCGCTTGTGTGCAAAATTCACCGCTCGTAACCGGTTTTTTCCTCTTTGTTCTGTGCCTGCGTACTTAAGATATTAATTTAAAAATTATAGCATATTTATCGAAAAAATGCAAAGAAAACCGGAGGAAAGGCGCGTGTCAAAAACTAGCAAGTGGCCTGGTAAACCAAGACCTTCCTCCGTAACTACAATAAAATTGCTGTTATTGACAGCGCGGGGATGGATCAGGTACAATAACCCTGACTCAATACGTTTTCGTTTATAGAACTATAGAACTATAGAACAAACCGCAGCCTTTATTCCGGTCAAAGGTCCCGGAGGCACGGATACTTTTCCCGGTTGCGCCAGCCGGATAGCTGCGGAGAGGTGGGCGAAGATGTCACAAATCATGATTGAGCTGGCAAATGTTACAAAGATTTTTGGGCAGGGCGAGAAACGGGTTGTTGCCCTGGATAATGTAAGTTTAAAGATTAAGAAAGGCGAGATCTTTGGGATCATTGGGTTAAGCGGCGCCGGGAAGAGCACCTTGATCCGGTGTATTAATAAATTGGAGGTTCCCCAGGCGGGAACGATCACCATTGCCGGGCAAGAGATCACGAGATTAAAAGGGAAAGAACTGCGGAAGACCAGGAGAAAGATTGGGATGATCTTCCAGCATTTCAACCTCCTTTCCTCCCGTACCGTCTATGGCAATATTGCTTTCCCCCTGGAGATTGCCGGGGTTAAACGGTCCGAGATCAAAGAGCGGGTCCTTTCCCTAATCGACCTGGTCGGGCTCTCCGATAAAATATCCGCTTATCCGGCGGAGTTAAGCGGCGGGCAAAAACAACGGGTGGGGATCGCCCGCGCATTGGCCAGCAATCCGGAGGTGCTCCTCTGTGATGAGGCCACCTCGGCCCTGGATCCGGAAACCACCAAGTCCATCCTGGGGCTGCTGCAAGATGTCAATCAACGCTTCAACCTGACGATTGTCCTGATTACCCACCAGATGAATGTGATTAAGGAGATCTGTGATACCGTAGCCGTAATCGAAGACGGGCGCATCGTCGAGCAGGGGCCGGTGGTGGAGGTTTTTGCCCGTCCCCGGACCCCGGCGGCCCGCCGTTTTATGAAGAGTGTCCTGCCGACGGAGATTCCCGCGGAAATCCAAGAGCGGGCTTTAAGGATGGACGACCGGAAACAGGGCGGGAAGACCGTGCGGATCTCTTTTGTCGGGGATGTGGCCGGCGAACCGGTGATCTCCTCCCTGATCCAGAAGTTCCAAGTTGATGTCAATATTCTCTATGCCAACCTGGACTATATTAAGAATACCCCCTTTGGCTCCCTGATCATCGATTTGATGGGCGAGAATCAAAAGATCGAAGCAGCCATGGAGTTTTTAAAAGACCGGGGGTTGGAGCTGGAGGTGTTGAACGGTGGTGTGGAACCTACTGCTTAGGGCCTTATGGGAAACCCTGTATATGGTTGGGGCCTCCCTGGTTTTATCCGCCCTCGTTGGAGTCCCATTAGGCATTGTTCTGGTAATCACCGAGCCGCGGCATATTAAACCGGCGCCGCTCATTCATAAAGTATTGTCGACCATCATTAATATCGGGCGCTCCCTGCCTTTTATCATTCTCCTGGTGGCAATCATCCCCTTTACCCGCTGGTTGGTGGGGACCTCCATCGGGACGACCGGGGCCATTGTCCCTCTAACGGTCAGTGCGATCCCGTTCGTGGCCCGGGTGGTGGAAACGGCCCTGCTCGAAATTGACCGGGGAGTGATTGAGGCGGCCCAAGCGATGGGGGCCAGTACCAGCCAGATTATTACCAAGGTCATGATCCCGGAGGCCGTACCGGGGCTGATTTTAGGTTTGACCATGGTGGCGGTTAATCTCATCGGTTACTCGGCGATGGCCGGCGCCGTCGGCGGCGGCGGGCTTGGGGACCTGTCAATTCGCTACGGTTACCAGCGCTTCCGCGGGGATATCATGTTCTTTACCGTGGTGATCCTGGTGGCCATTGTCCAAGGGCTCCAGTCCTGCGGCAGTTGGTTGGCCGCCCGCTTGAACCGCCGCTAGCCTGCTGGCTTGACTACAATTAAAGCGGTTTCACCTGGCACCAACCGGCAAAAATCAAACGTTGCGGTGGGACAGAGAAAACGATAAAATGTTGAAAAAAAGGGGAGGGGAAGAGATGAACAAAAAAAGGTTATTGGTATTGTGCTTGGTTTTCTTGGTCGGGCTGTTGGGCCTTTCGTCCCTCTTTTCCGCTGGGGCCAAGGTTTTGAAAGTAGGGGCATCGCCCACACCCCACGCGGAGATTTTGGCTGTGATTAAACCCATTTTGGCGCAGGAGGGTATTGAACTCGAAATTATCGAGTTCCAAGATTACGTCCAGCCCAATTTGGCCTTGGCGGAGGGAGAGTTGGACGCCAACTTTTTCCAACACATTCCCTATCTTGAACAGTTTGCCAAGGATCACCGGTTGGCCATAACTTACATCGCCAAAGTGCATATCGAGCCGATGGGTGTCTACTCAAGAAAAATTAAGTCGCTGGCGGAATTAAAGGACCGGGCTGTTGTTGCCATCCCCAATGACCCGACCAACTGCGGGCGCGCCCTTTTACTTCTGGAGCAGGCGCAGTTAATCGAGTTGAGAAAGGGTGTCGGGTTGACCGCCACCGAGCTGGATATTGCCAAGAACCCGAAGAACCTGCAGGTCAGACCCTTGGAAGCTGCGCAACTACCGCGGGTTTTGGACGAAGTCGATTTGGCGGTGATCAATACCAACTATGCGCTCCCGGCCAAATTGGTTCCGACCAGGGATGCCTTGTTCATTGAGGGCAGCGAGTCGCCTTATGCCAATGTCCTGGCGGTCCGGGAAAAAGATAAGAACGATCCGGCCCTGCAGAAGCTGGCGAAAGCTCTGAACAGCAGCGTGGTTAAGGATTATTTGCTCGAAAACTACCAGGGAGATATCGTTCCCGCTTTCTAGAGGAGATAGTAACCTTCATCCTTCATAAGAACGGGACCTCGCGCCTTTTGAAGGGCTCGCGGGGTCTCTTTTTGATCCTTTTGTTTTTGCTCTTGCTATCTCCATGTTTACCTGTTGAAAAAAGAATATGGTTGCTACGGCTGCTACCAGTTAGTGTAAAATTACTGTAGGTCTTTGCAGGAAATAACTTATGGAAAAAAGAAGAGGAACCTCACATTCAGCGATGAATGAATACCCCCCCCCAAGGAGGCTGAGGTTCCTCATGGATCTAATTCGTTTAGTAGAAGAGAAAATCCTTTCGGTAGTGAACGTAATATCGAAAATTTTCGAAGGCGAGATTGACTATCTAACCTTTGAGGTTCGATTAAAGAAAGAGCTTGACAGTTTAGGCCGTGACCTGCTGCAACTGGTTTAGGAGACTCTTGAGGAAAAGATTCACGAAAGCGAAGAGCGCAAACGAGACTGGAAAGTCGTACGGAGAAGAGACCAAAAAGCGATATTGACCCCTTTTGGTCAACTGACCTATGAACGGAGCTATCACCAGCATAAAGAAAGTAAGCAGTATGCGTACTTGGTAGACGCGCAAATAGGGATTACCCCTCATGCACGAGTAGGGCCCAATCTCAAAGCCGCCTTGCTGGAAGCATCCAGTAAAATGTCCTACGAAGAAGCCACGGTGCAAGAAAGCAGCTATAATCCTGAACTGAAGGTGAGCAGGCAAACAGTAGCGTTGACCGTTAAAAATTTTACTCCTGTAAAATCGTTGCCAC
>JAAYGG010000147.1 GCA_012727895.1 Bacillota bacterium | reverse complement strand
CCTTTCGGCGCCTGCCGTCTCTGCTTTGTGGAGATTGAAGGGGCGCCCAAGCCCGTTACTGCCTGTACCACCGAAGCAACCGACGGGATGGTGGTCCGGACCGGTAGTCCAGCCATCACCCGGCTGCGCCGTTTTGCCCTGGAACTGCTCCTTGCTTATCATTACGGCGACTGTGTCGCCCCGTGTCAACTGGCCTGCCCGGCCGGTATAGATATCCAGGGTTTCATCGCCCATCTCGCCAACGGCAACCCCGGGGAGGCGGCCCGGCTAATCCGGGAGAAACTCCCCTTCCCGTCTTCGGTCGGGCGCGTCTGTCCCCGTTTTTGCGAAGATGAATGCCGGCGCAACCTTGTGGATAAACCGGTGGCGATCTGCGCCTTAAAACAATACGCCGGTGACGAGGACGCTGGATCCGGAGAATCCAACCCCGTCACCCCCCTCCCGGAGACCGGCAAACGGGTGGCGGTTGTCGGCGCAGGCCCCGCCGGCCTGACCGCCGCTTACTACCTGCGCCTTATGGGACACCGGGTCACCGTCTTTGAGGCGAAAAAGGAAGCCGGCGGTATGCTCCGCTACGGGATCCCCGAATACCGCCTCCCGAAAGAGGTCTTGAACCGGGAGATCGAAGAGATCCTGGAGTTGGGGATCGACCTGCGCCTCGAAACGGCGATGGGTAAGGATTTTACCATCGAAACCCTCCGCCGGGAGGGCTATGATGCCATCTTTGTCGGGATTGGCGCCCAGTTGGGCCGCGGGATGCGGCTGGAAGGCGGGGAGTCGCCCGCGGTCTGCTCCGCCCTGGAATTTTTGAAGGAGCCCCGGGCCGGCCTGGTCAAAGCCGGCGACCGGGTGGTGGTGGTCGGCGGCGGGAACACCGCCATTGACGCCGCCAGGACCGCCGTCCGCCTGGGTGCGGCGAGCGTCACCATCGTCTACCGGCGGACGGAGAAAGAGATGCCCGCCGCTGTCGAGGAGATTACCGAAGCCAAGGAGGAAGGGGTAGCCTTTCAGTTTTTGGCCAACCCCACCCGTTACCTCGATGCTGAGAAACAATTGGAATTAATCAAAATGACCCTGGGCGAGCCGGATGCCAGCGGCCGCCGGCGCCCGGTCCCCCTGGAAAATTCGGAGTTTCTCCTCCCCGCCGACCGCGTTATCCTCGCCATCGGCCAGGTGCTGGATGAAACCTCGCTCCGGCCTGAGGCGGTAAGCGGGCAGAACGGTCCCGGGGAAAGCCTCCTCCCGCTGGACGGCGGGTGGATCCAGGCTGACCCTGAAACCCTGGCCACCCCGGTCCCGGGGGTCTTTGCCGGCGGCGACTGTGTCAGCGGCCCGGCAACGGTCGTGGAAGCGGTGGCCGCAGGCAGAATTGCCGCCCTTGCCATTGACCAGTACCTCCGGGACGAACCGGTGACCGGCAAGGCCGCCTGTTACAACTGCCGGAAAGGCAGCCTGGAAGAACTGGACCCAGCGGAGTTTCAAGAGTTCGAAAAGAAAGAGCGGGTGACACCGGCGCACCTCCTTTCCGTGGCCGAGCGGAAAAAGGGCTTTACCCCTTACCAGGCGGGGCTCACACCCGAACAGGCGCGGTACGAAGCAGAGCGCTGCCTTTCCTGCGGTTGCAGCGATGTCTTTACGTGCCGTATGCGGGAACTGGCTACGGCCTATGGGATTGATGAGCAGCAGGTGAGAGAGTTAAGACCATCTCAAGACAGGGGACGGTTCCCTGTCCTAGACCTCTCCCACCCGTATATCGCCTATGACCCGAACAAATGTATTCTCTGCGGTCTCTGCGTCCGCACCTGCCGGGAGGCCCAGGGCAGCAACGCCCTGAACTTCCTCCACCGGGGCCTGGAAACCATGATCCTTGCCCCCGGCCGCTTTCCGGCGGCAGCCGCCTGTGAAAGCTGTGGCCTGTGCGTGGTGGTCTGCCCCACCGGCGCCCTCAGCAACAAAAGGGTCCCGGCCTTTACCAAGCCGGGCCCGTGGAAGACCCGGAAAACCCCGGTGATCTGTCCCCACTGCGGGGTCGGGTGTTCCTTAACCTTACACAGCAGCGGCGGGAGGGTCATGGAGACTTCCGTCCCGGCCACCGGCGGTGTGAATCGCGGCCTGCTCTGCGTGAAAGGCGCCTACCATTTCAGCGCCGCCCATAAAGAAAGACGCCTTACCACTCCCCTGCTCCGGGTGGACGGGACCTTGCAGGAGACCACCTGGGAGGAGGCCCTGGCCACAGCCGCCCGGACCTTCACGGAATTGACGGAAAAATACGGGCCGGAGAGTATTGCCTTCTTCGTGGCCCCCAATGTTACCAATGAGACGGCCCTCCTTACCGCCGCCCTTGCCCGCGACCTCGGGACAGGCAACCTCTTTACCATCCCGGGCGACGGCTGGCAGCGTTTTTTGGAGAGCCGGAGAGGCGACTTTAACACCCTGGCGGAGAGCGACTTTATCCTCTTGTACCGGGTGACACCAGGCGCGGATTACCCGGTCCTGGCCCGGTTAGTCAAGAAAGCGGCTGAAAACGGCTCCTGGCTGGGAATCATGCACCACCGGACCACCGCCCTTGACCCGGAAGCCCGGGCTGTACTCCGGGCGGACAGGGAGGATTGCCTGCGGCTGCTGGCGGCCCTCGCCCGGGCCGGAGCAGGAGCAGCGCTCCCGGAGGTGGAAGGCCGTTTCCGCAAGAAATTCACGGCCTTTGCCGCTGCCTTCCGCCGGGCAAAAAAACCGGCCATTCTCTGCGACACCCAGGACCTGACCTGGCAGGAACTCCGGCAACTGCAGGAACTCCTCACCGCCCATGAGGAAGCCACCCTGTTGCCGCTGGTCCCCTGGGGTAATATCTACGGCCTGCAGAAAATGGGTATCGGACGCAATGCCGGCAACTCCGGGGAACTCCGGTCTGATGAACTTTCTCCCGTGGCCGCCCTCTTCCACCCGCAGGCCGCCTTCACGGAGGTCCTGGCTGCCACCGGGAAAGACGGGTGTAAGGGACTACTGGTAGTGGCGGACGAAGAGAAGCTGCCCGCCTCCCTTTTCCGCCCCGGGCTCTTCACCGTTGTTATCACCCCGTTTTACCGGGAGGAATTGGCCGCCGCCGGGCTCCTCCTGCCGGGAACGGCCTATCCGGAGACCCGCGGGAGCTATCTCAATAGCGAGGGACGCCTCCAGTGGACGGCCCAGGCCCTGACCCCGCCGGGCGGTAAAGAAAACTGGGAAATCCTCCTGGAACTGGCGGAAAAAATGGGCTTCCACCGCAAGGACGGGGAGTTCCAGGCAATCACCGCAGAGGTACAACGGCTGGCCGCGCCCGGCCGGGAAGAAAACAACTGAAAAAAACAACCGGCCCAAAAAAGAAAAACAACCGGTTGAATAGAAAGAACCCTAAAGAAAAAACCCCTTGCAAAGGGGTTTCTCTTTTTTTAAAAGCTCACGGATGGATTGGCTCAGCCCCGGCCTTCTCCCCGCTCCAAGCGGCCTTCCAACCGCATGAGAAAGGCAATGACCTCTGCGGCCAGGGTATAGGCTTCAGGCGGGATATACTCGCCCACTTCCACCTTTTCCAGCATGGCCAGGAGTTCCGGTTCTTCCAGCACCGGGACTCCCGCCTGCCGGGCCAGGGCCAGAATCGCCTCCGCCAGGTAGCCGCGGCCCTTGGCCAGCACCACCGGGGCGTAATCCTCTTTCTCCCGGTAACGCAAGGCGACAGCCTTTAAATCCTCCAGATCCCACCGGTCCATCTTACACCCACCCGTCGACCCGGGGAGGTACGGGTTCCGCCTTCTCCTCCCCTTCCGTTATTTGCGAGAATAGTACCTGGTTAACCTTCCAGCCCCTGTCTTCCAGGTAGGATTTGAGTTCCTGCAAATCCCGCCAGGCCTCCGGTTGCGCCTCAACCCTGGTCTTTTCCACGGCCACCAGCAACTCCACCTCATCCTCCCTTGCCACCCCGGCAACCTCCACCGGCCCTAAAATCCGGGAATTCCAGGCCAGCCGGAAAGAGTAGCCCTTTTCCCTTTCCTCACCTGCCTCCGGGCCCCGCCCTTCCCACCGCACTGTTTTCTCCGGCCCGGGAGAGAGGCAGACCACCATCTGTGGGAGGGCTTCGTCCTGACCGGCTTGAGCAGCCAGGAACCGGCTTACCATCCGGAGCAGGCCGGTCCAGAGCCCGCGCAAACCCTCCCCGTCTTCCCCCTTCCCGGCCGCCTTGGCCAGGGCTGAGGTGAAAAAGGAGAGCAGGCGTTCCCCTGCTTCCTCTTCCTCCCCTCCCGGGGGCTTGCCGGGAAAGGCATGGGCGTTAAGCCAGATCTCCTTTTGCACCCTGGGGAAGAGCAGGTAAAGGGCGGCGAGAATTGTGCCGGGGGTAACCGGCAGGTTCTTTTTTAAAAGAAAGGCAATGGCCTCGGGGTCGACGTCAACCCCCCACTTTTTCTCTGCTGTTAAAACCCATCTCCTGAGGGAAAGGAGGATCTCCTTTTCTAAAGGCAGGTTTTGCCTGAGGGCGGCCTGGAGCAGCTTTTGCCATTCCTCCTCATTGCCCGGGAGTTCTTTCAGGAACGGGAGCGACTCCTGCCAGTATTCCCAGGGGGTCAACCGGGCCATAACCACCCGGCCGGGCTCGTACCGGAGAAACTTGAAGGTGAACTCCCGGCCCAGGGGAATCGGCTCCCCCTCCAGTCTGACGGGGAAAAACCCTTTTGCCGTCTTCAGAAAGAGCCGGCCTTCTTCTCCCTTGACCAGTTGCCCGCGGAGCAACCGGGGGATGCCCGTAGGGAAAGAAAGATTCATCCCTCTTCCCCCCCTGCCTCTCCCGGAAAGGCCAGGGCCAACTGGGCGCCGGGGGCAGAACCGCGCACCCGGAAGCTCCGCCGGTGGATGGCACAAGCCCCGAAACGGGCCAGGGCCTCCAGGTGTTCACGGGTGCAGTAACCTTTATGCCTGGCAAACCCGTAACCCGGGTATTTCCGGTCAAGCAGGCACATGAGCCGGTCCCGGGTCACCTTGGCAACAATGGAAGCGGCGGCAATGGAAAGACTACGGGCGTCCCCGTCGATCAATCCGCGGTGGGGCAGGTTAATTCCGGGCCAGGCATAACCGTCAATCAACAAAAAATCAGGCCTGACCGGAAGCTTTGCCACTGCCCGCATCATCGCCATTCTTGAAGCCTCCAGGATATTAAAACGGTCGATCTCTTCCACAGTAGCCGCGCCAACTGCAAAGGGGATCCCCTCCTTGCGTATCCGGGCGTAAACCCGCTCCCGCCGGGCCGGGGAGAGTTTTTTCGAATCGTCAATCCCCTCGATGGCCACGTCCGGCGGAAGAACCACGGCGGCCGCCACCACTGGTCCGGCCAACGGGCCCCGCCCGGCCTCATCCACCCCAGCGATCACTTTGTACCCGGCTCGCCGCAGTTCCGTTTCGATTATGTACATCCGTTGCCGGCGCTCCTCTTCAGTGGACGCCCGGGTAACGCTTGACCTTTGCATCTTTGCCTCCTGCAGAAAAGCTTATAAAGGATCTTCGCGGCAAGAACCCTTGATCCCTGCCTGGGCTCTTATCCTCTTTTATTCCTGCTTGAAAAAGCAGATAAAAAAAGCGCGGCATGAAAGGGGAATCCACGCGTTTTGGCACCCTATTCCGCCGCACTCTATACCTTCCTGCCGCAAACAGGACAGAAGTTTGCTCCTTCCGGGATCTCGTGGTCGCACTCTTCCACCGACGCCCGTTTCTCCCGGATCTTTGCCAGTTGCTCTTCGGTCAAATCCCCGTCAGCCTGGCGCACCTGGGCGATTTCCTCCTTCATCTCCGCAATTTTCTCCTCGGTCTTGGTAAGCGCCTCCACCAGCTTTGTAAGCTCCGGCAGGGTAATCTTGCCCTCCTGTACCAGGGCACGAGTCCGTTCGGCAATGGTTTTCATCTTTTCTTCCCGGGCCTGCTGCAAAAGTCTTACCTCGTTGTGCAGGTGGGTAATGGCCAGCATCTTCCGGGACGTGCTCTTAACAACCTTAACCCCTTTATCAACGCCCTTTTTGATTGTTGCCTTGAGCTCTTCGAACCTGGACACAACCGCCACCTCCTCTCTGTTTTACGTTACCACCTTCCGGATACTATCTCATCCCGCCTTGGTCAGCGGGGGCCGTTCCCTTCATACCAATACCTTGCCAGTCCGGGGGTTTCTACTCTCGCCCCGGAAGCGGTCACCATTATCCCCTCTGCGCCCCACCGGTCCAGGAGTTCCAGCCTGTCCCGGCCTTCGGCCACAAAAAGCGCGGTGGAAAAGATATCAGCGTCAAAGGCATTCCCTGTGATTACAGTGACCGAGAGCAACTCCGCCGCCGGGTAACCGGTAAAAGGGTTAAGCAGGTGGGAATACCTGTTACCGTCAACCACTATATAACGCTGGGTATCGGCGGAAGTTCCCAGCGCAGCCCCGGACGGCAAAGCCAGGATACCAAGCCACTCCTCTTCCCGGGGGTGGCTGACCGCCACGCGCCAAGGGCCGCCCCCGGGCCGCTCCCCCAAAACCCGGATACTGCTCTCGCCGGCGTTCACTAACGCCCCCCGGACGCCGGCGCCGGCCAGGAGCTCCCAAGCCCGGTCCACGGCATAACCCTTCGCCACCCCGCCCAGGTCGAGGCGCATGCCTTTCCTGGACAGGTAAATGGTGCCGGCTGCCCGGTCCAGTATTATCCCGTTCGCATCCAGTAATGGCAGCACCTGTTCAACCTCTTCCCGGGGAGGCAGGCGCCCGGACCCCCCCGGTCCGAACTCCCAGGCTTCCACCAGCGGCCCGATGGCCGGGTTAAAATAACCGCCCGTCTCCCCGGACCGGCCAAGCACAGCCTCGAGGAGGGCAAAAAACTCCGCGTCCACTTCTACCGGTTCTTCACCGGCTTTACTGTTGACGGCCGCCACCGCCTTGGCAATCTCCTGCTCAATCCTGGCCATCTCCGTCAACGCACGGTCCAGCGCCGCCCGGGCGCCGGGTCCGTAGGCGGTGACCCGGATTAAAGTGCCAAAGAGAAACGCCTCTTTATAGAGGGGCTTGTTCACGGCGGTATGATAAAGGTAAGCCCCGGCGCTGATGAAGACCACCGCCAGGACAAGGTAAAGGTAGAGGCGCCGCCATCGTTTTCCCCGTTGCAAAAGGCTCTTTTTCATAATAATATTATACCATTCGCCGTCAATGACAAAAAAAAGCCCGTTTTTTGGGCTTCTTTCTCAAAAAAACTTTTTTTATCCGGCTAAACAAGGTGAAAACAGGCCAACTCCTCCCCGAACGCCCCGATACTGCCGGTCTTGCTCACCTGGTCCTGGATGGCTTTTAACTTATCCTTCCCAATGGAAAGGAGGGCTTTGACCACCCGCGGGCAAAACTGTTCCCCGGAGAGCCGCGTAATCTCGGCCAGCGCCTCGTCCAAGCTGCGGGCCGGGCGGTAAGGGCGGTTGCTGGTCATGGCATCCAAGGCATCCGCCACCGCAAAGATCCTGGCCGCCAGAGGAATCTCCTCCCCTTTCAGCGCGTGGGGATAGCCATTACCGTTATAGTGTTCATGGTGATAAAGGACGATCTCCGTTGTCCCCTGCAAAAAATCGATCTGGTTCACGATCTCATGGCCCACGACCGGGTGGCGCTTTATAATCTCCCACTCCTTAATATCCAGGGGGGCCGCTTTAAAAAGGATGGCATCGGGGATACCGATCTTCCCAATATCATGTAAAAGACCGCCCCAGGCCAGTTGGGTCAGTTCCTCGTTTCTTAAACCCATTGCCCGCCCAATGGCCACGGCATACCCCACCACCCGGGCGGAGTGCCCCCAGGTCTCATGGTCCCGGTAATCCAAAGCATAATTCAACGCCCGCAGGATCCCTTCGCAGGTCCTATTCAACTGCCCCAGGTGTTCCTTTTGCATTGCCAACCGTTTTTCCATCTCCAGATTCAGCAGCAACAAGCTCTTGCGGAAAAAAAAGAGCATGCAGGTGATCATCGCAAAAAAGATTAAAGAAAAACCAAAATAATGCTGTTGAGGGTTACTATTTTCAACATACGGTCTCCATAAAAAGAAATAGGCTTCTATAAGGAAAAGAAACAGGCTCAATACGCCAAAAATAGCCATTTCCAGGAGTAAAATCTGTTCCTCTTTTTTAGACTTAAACATCTTTCTCATCCCTGATCAGTTTTGTAATAGGAAGAAGAGTGAAATTGCCTTTTCTGAGCAGGATAACAAAGATAAAGACCAAGCTCAGGCTCAAAGAGTTGAACAAGATGCTCAACCATACAGATTCCAGTATTGTCGCAAGTGTAATACCGACCAGGTTATTAAATAAAAGTATTACGAACGGTTCGGTAATGATTAAAACCAGGAAATACAGAAAAGCACAGATTAACGAACCGGGCAGATTAAGGCCGAAAAACAGGCCTAACAAAAAAGCATTGATCATAAAGAGGATAACAGTATGTACACCGAGGGGGGAGCCAAGCCAGGGCAGGATAAGATCGCGCAAAAGGAAGATGGAGGATCCGTAAACAACCCCGAAAAGAGCCATCCTTTTCCATGCCGGTCTTATCCCCACAAAGGTCAGACAGGCCAATCCCGCCACAAAGGCTTCGGGAATATAGCACAGTAGTTTCACGGCATTTGCAGCTATTGGTATCTCAATCACCCTCAGCATATAATTGCCCCTGACGCCGCCTATCAGGATTATTTCTTAAGTATAAGTATTAGTTTTTAAGGAATATCGATCTATTGCAGGCTTTTCGGCAGGCGCGGCTGATAACCGATGACAATACTGGCAGAGACTGCTGTGGCCAAGGCAAAGAGTGTCAACAGGGAGCAGAGAAGCCCGGCGACGATTTTTTTCATGCTTTTTACCTCCTTTCTTTTGAACCCAAATCAGAAAGATAACGATATATGGTAAAACCGGGCGGCGTCAGGGTCACCGTTTGCCACCAAAGCCCGCAGGAGCCGGCGAGAAAAAGCTCCGGGCGGTTGGTGGAAAGAAAAAAAACCGCCGGAATTCCCCACAAAACAACCAGGAGGATTCCGGCTTTTCTATAAAATCCTTTCTTCTCCGGTCTGATTGGCCGTTCTTTCACCTCGGCCGGGGCGTATTTGCTGACAATAATAACGCCCCAGACAAGAACAGAAAGAAGAAGAATGAGGGAAAACTCCGGGACAAGCATGGGTCCGGTGTATTTCCCGAACAAGCCAAAAAACGCGGGCAACAATGAGGAAAGGATGGCACACCGCCACGGTGAAGAAAGATGGGCGCCGCCGGTAAACATACGGAGGAGAGCGCCGGTGCAGGCGGCGACCAGTCCTTCTTTCAGCACCCCCAGCAACCCGCAGACCAGCACGAGTAAAGCCAGATCGAGAAGGATTACAAAGAGAGATGTCAGCGCATAGGCCACGACCTCTGTCTTTTCTTCGTCGAGATCCAGCTCTTTTTTAAACCATAAGGCTATCGGCTGTACCCATTTTTGCATCGAGCAATTCTCCTATTTTATCCAATTCTTAATTCCTGGGAAGAACGATGCTGGTAAAAAGCCTGATATAATCTTGAATTTTCGACAAAAAAAAAGAAAACCCTTCAAGCTGTTGCTTTATTATAAAATTTTCTTCCGCCCACACCTAAACCGGGATAAGGTCAAATCCTTTCCCGGCAAGCAGACTAACGGCCGCTGCCCGCATCCGCCACCGGCAAAAGCTGGCCGGTCACCGCCCGGCAGATGCCCTCCGCATTCAAACCGTAGAGATCCCTCAGTTTCTGCTGGGGTCCAAACTCCACAAAGCGATCGGGGTAGCCCAGCCTTGTCAGCCGTGTCTCCTGGACCCCCTCGTCCGCCAGGAGTTCCAGAACAGCGGAGCCAAAGCCCCCGGCCAAATTATGGTCCTCGACGGTAACCAGGTGCGGCACGCGGCGGGCCCAGTACAGGATAGTCTCCCGGTCCAGCGGTTTGACAAAGCGGGCGTTGATCACCGCGCAGCCAATTCCCAGCAGCGAGAGACGACGGGCGGCCTTTTCCGCCTCCGCCACCAAAGGTCCCAGGGCGAAGATGGCAACCTGTTCCCCGCGGCACAGTACCTCCGCCCGGCCGGGGAGAACCGGCTCCCCGGGTTTGTTCTCCCCTTGCCCCTGCCCCCGGGGGTAACGGATGGCCACCGGTTTTTCCATGGCCAGGGCCAGGTGGAGCATCTCCCGGAGTTCATCTTCGTCTTTGGGCGCCATGATGGTGATCCCGGGGATTGAGCGTAAATAGGCCAGGTCAAAAAGGCCGTGATGGGTGGGGCCGTCCTCACCAACCACACCCGCCCGGTCCAGGGCAAAGACCACCGGCAGGTTCTGCAGGCAGACATCGTGGAGAATCTGGTCGTAAGCCCGCTGCAAAAACGAGGAATAGATGGCGACCACCGGCTTCTTGCCCCCGCGGGCCAGGCCCGCCGCCATGGTCACTGCGTGTTGTTCGGCGATGCCCACGTCGATAAAGCGGTCCGGGAAAACACGGGCAAATTCCAGCAAGCCTGTTCCTTCCGGCATGGCGGCGGTAATCGCCACCACCCGCTCGTCTTTTTTAGCCACTTCCAGCAGGGTTTCCCCAAATACCTGTGTATAGGTGGGCGGTCCCGACCGCTCCCGCGGGCGGCCGCCGGGGAGTTCAAAACCGGAGATCCCGTGGTATTTTAAGGGGTCCTCCTCCGCCGGCAAGTAACCCTTGCCTTTTTTCGTCAAGACATGAATCAGCACCGGCCCGCTGCGCCCTGCGGCATCACGGAAAACCTGGACCAGTTGGCGGATGTTATGACCGTCGACCGGGCCGAAATAAGAAAAGCCCAGTTCTTCAAAGAGGATACCCGGGATCACCAGGTACTTGAGGCTGTCCTTGAGTCTCTCCAAATACCTGACGGTCTTCTCCCCCACCCCCGGGATCCCCTGGATCAATTGTTCAATCTCCTCTTTTAAGCGGTTAATCGCCGGGTTCATCCGTACCCTGCTTAAATAGGCGGAAAGGGCCCCGACATTCCGGGCGATCGACATCTCATTGTCATTCAAGACCACTATCAGGTCGAGGTTTAAATGGCCGGCGTGGTTTAGGGCCTCAAACGCCATTCCCCCGGTCATCGAACCGTCGCCGATCACGGCGATGATCTTGTGGCGCTCCCCGGAGAGGTCCCGGGCTTTTGCCAAACCAACAGCCGCCGAAATGGAGGTGCTGCTGTGACCGGTGGCAAAGGCGTCGTGTTCGCTCTCTTCCGGCCTGGGGAACCCACTGATCCCGCCCAACTGCCGGAGGGTGGAGAACCGCGAAAAGCGCCCGGTCAGCAGTTTATGGACATAAGACTGGTGTCCCACATCCCAGATGATCTTATCCTGCGGGCTGTTAAAGACCCTGTGCAAGGCCAGGGTTAATTCCACCACGCCCAGATTGGGGGCCAGGTGCCCCCCGGTCCTGGCAATGGTGGAGATGAGCAACTCCCGGATCTCCGCAGCGACCACCTCCAGTTCTTGATAAGACAACTCCTTCAAGCCTTCGGGGAGCTGAAGATTGCCAAGGAGATTAGTGTTTTTTGCACCTTTGTCGTCCATCAAAACCCCGCCTTTACCCCTACTTTTTTCTGGATCCTCTTTTCTTCTTGTTGCTTTTATTGCTTTTATAGCTCCTATTGTTCCTATTATTCTCTTCCAAACCCAACAGCCTTTTTCCTTTTTCCAGAGCCCTTCCCACCTGCAAAATAATGAAGTTGGCCTCCTGGATCGCGAAGGCCTTGCCCCAGGCCTTACCGCCCACGGTCATAGCGGCAACCAGGCCGACCATGACTATGGAGATTAGATCCTCAAAACGGTAAGCCTCGTAATGTAAAACCAGATCGATCACCAGGGCGGAACCGATCGCCCCGCTCACAGTGCCGCAAATATCACCAATCACATCATTACAAAAACTGGCAACCCGGTCGGCATTCCGCACCAGGGCAATGGCTGTCCGGGCGCCGGTAACACGATCACTGGCCATCGCATGAAAAGGCGCTTCCTGCGCGGCGGTGACCGCGGTGCCGACAATATCAAAGATTATCCCCAACAAGACCACAAATAATAAAACACCGGTGGAAATCCAGAATGGCACCACCGCACGGGTCAACCGGAAAAAGGCTGAAAACGCCACGGATAAAAAAAAGGTCAGCAATCCGACCCCAAATACCCGGCGCGTAAGAAAGAGCAAAAGCAACGGCCCCCTGCAAAAAAAACTGCAATAAGGTAGGGAGGAGGTCACCTGCTGGGTAAACATTATGGCTTAAGGTCCAGTAGGTTTTCCCGGCGGTCTCCGGAACGTCGCCGTTCCGGCGGTTTCCCTTTATGACCGTCTTACCGAGTCGCCTCAAGTAAAACTGGATCACCACTTAGCTCATACCGCAATCCCCAACAGGTGTCCCACTCTGGGAATAGCCTAGGGGTTTTCCCCGGCAGAAACCGTTTACTGCTAGCCTCTTTTGCAAAACGGGTTTCAAACGGCAAAGGGCGGTCTTCCCTGGCCTGGGGAATATCGCCCCGGTCCCCGTTCTCCTCCACGCTTCACCTCAAGGCAGGCTACACTGCACCGATTTTTTTCAACCGATTGCAGGTTCAATCCCAAGCCGTAGTCCGAGCGGAACTCTTCCCACGCACTTGGGTCTCCGCGGTAAAGGGGTCAACGCCTGCATGCCCTTGCAGATCGCCCCCTTACCTTAACCCCCAGCACCAGCCCCCGACTGGGCGTCAGCGGCCGGCACCAGAGACTTCATCGATGTGCCCTTGACGGATTTTTAGGCCCGTCTTCGCAGTAAGGTTTCTGACTAGGATACTACACCATCCTCCGGTCAATTATTATTATAGCATAAATTTTAGGGAGCGCCAATCGTGGCGCTTGCGTAATCCCCTCTCTTAGGATAAACTAGTTTTAAAACAAAATAAGGCCGGGGAGGGTTTTCTTTGCATGCCGAACTAACAGTTTTTCTCAAGGAAAAGGAGAAAGAAGTCCTGGCGTTTATTGGAGAAAGTGAGGTAGAAAAGTATATCCAGCCCAAAGACCTCTACGATGCGGTAAGGGCCTACATATTCCGGCCGGCAAAACGGTTGCGCCCGGCGGTGCTCATCATGGCCTGTGGTTGCCTGGGCGGCGCCGAAGAACTGGCGATCCCGGCCGCCGCCGGGATTGAACTCTTCCATACCTGGACCTTGGTCCATGATGACCTCATCGACAATGACGATTTCCGCCGCGGGGCCCCCACCACCCACCGGCTGATGGAAGAAGCGGGCCGGACCGGCCTGGGCCTGAACGGGGAGACGGCCAAAGAGTACGGGCGTAACCTGGCCCTTCTCGCCGGCGACATGCAACACGGATGGGCCGTGAATTTCTTTGCGGACCTGGCTTTCAAGAAAAAGCTCGACCCGTGGGTTGCCTTAAAGCTCATTGCCTGGCTGGAGTCTTATGTCACCGGCAGCCTGTTGGGCGGCGAAGCCCTCGACGTACAGTTGGGGATCACCGACATTACCAACGGGTTGAATTTCAGCGAAGACGATATCATCAAGATGCTCTGGTTGAAAACGGGGGTATTATATGAATTTGCCGGGATGGCCGGGGCAATGATCGCCAAAAGCACCACCGATCTTGACGACCCCGAGGTGAAGGCGGTCAAAGAATTCACCGGGTATTGCGGGATCGCCTTCCAACTCCAAGACGACCTCCTGGGGGTCCTCGGCGACGAAAAAACCCTGGGCAAACCGGTGGGTTCGGACCTCCGGGAAGGGAAAAAAACCACCATTCTCTATGAAGCCCTGCGCAATGCCGATGAAGACCAAAAAAGAATCATCCTGCATGTCCTGGGCAACAAGAACGCCGGTGCGGATGAGATCAACAAGGTCATCGCCTTGTTTAAAGAACTCAACGGTATCGACCACACCAGGCAACTGGCTGCGTCCTACATCGAAAAGGCCCTTCCTTGCCTGGACCCGATCCCCGCTTCCAAATACAAGGATTTACTCTTGCAATGGGCCGACTTCATGATCAACCGGGATTTTTAGATGAAAGCGCCAAGCGCCCGCCACGGCCGGGCCTTATTTCTTAGCCCGGCCTTTATTCCCCTGTCTTTTCCTCCTCTTCCGCCTGGAAAGGCCCGGTCTTCACCTCTCCCTCCTCGACCCCGAGAAGAATCTCTACTTTTCCCTGGGCCTCATCCAGCCGGTTACGGCAGTGGCGCGCCAGGGCGATCCCTTCTTCAAAAAGCTTCAGGTTCTCTTCCAGGCTCAGCTCGCCCTTCTCCAGTAACTCGATGATCTGCTCCAGCCTGGCGATGGCCTCCTCAAAGCTCTTTTCCTTCAGTTCCGCCTGGTTCATCCAGAGTCTCCTCCCTTCTATTCACTGTACAAGAGAGTTCCCCCCGGCTCAGGATCACCCTGACCCTCTCCCCGGGGGCAACCTCTCCGGCTTCCCGCACCACCCGGCCGTCCTCCTTCCGGCAGATACTATAACCCCGCCGCAAGGTGGCCAAGGGGCTCAAGGCATCCAGCGTGGCCAGTTCTTTATGGAAAACCGCTTCGGCCTTTTCCAGCAGGTTCCGGATTGCCCTGGCCAAACGTTCCTCCGCCTCGTCCACCCTTTGCCTTTTAATATCCAGCCAGCGCTGGGGCTTAAGGAGAGCCGGGTGGCCGGCCATTTCAGCCCAGCGGTCCCTTTTCCGTTCCAGTACCCGCAGGCCGGCCATTCTCAACCTCTCCGTCATCATCAGTAATCGCCGGCGCAATTCCCCCAGTTCCGGGACGGCAACCTCCGCCGCGCCCGACGGCGTCGGCGCCCGCAAATCCGCCACCATATCGGCGATGGTGAAATCCGTTTCGTGCCCGACGGCGGAGATGACCGGCAACCGGGAGGCGGCTATGGCCCGGGCCACAATTTCTTCATTAAAGGCCCACAACTCCTCAATCGAGCCGCCGCCGCGCCCGACGATTAAAAGGTCAAGATCGGGAAGGGTATTGGCCAGGTGCAAAGCAGCGCTGATGCTCTGCGCCGCCTGATCTCCCTGGACCTGGGCGGGGATGACCAGCAGGTCCACGCTGGGAAAGCGGCGCCTGGCAATCCGGATGATATCCCTCACCGCCGCCCCGGTCGGCGAGGTGATCACCCCGATCTTCGCCGGGAACGCCGGTAGGGGTTTCTTCCGCGCCGGGTCAAAAAGGCCCTCTTGGGCCAGGCGTTTCTTTAATTCCTCAAAAGCCAGGTAAAGCGAGCCGATACCGGCAACTTCCATCTGCTCCACATACAACTGGTATTCGCCGCTTTTGGGGTAGACGGCCACCCTGCCGGCAGCCAGCACCGCCATGCCGTCGGCCGGTTCAAACGGGAGCAACCGGTTCTCCGTGCGAAACATCACACAGCGCAAACGGGCCCGTTCATCCTTGAGGGTAAAATACATATGCCCTGAAGAATGCCGGGTGAAATTGGAGATCTCGCCCTTCACCCAGACCCCGGCCAGGGCCGCATCCCGTTCGATCAGCGCCTTGATATACCCGGTCAGTTCTGAAACGGTATAGATTTTTGCCATGATTTCCCCTCCGGTAGAAATAATCCGGCGCCTGCGGTTACCCCGCTTAAGGCAAAGCCTACTTTCCTGCCAGCTAAACCAGCATTTACATAAAGGAGTTCCAACAGTATACGCGAATCAGAGATATACGAAAAGATATAGAGTAAAAAGACCCACCCTGTTTCAAGGAGGAATATAGATGTTCCATTACCGTCGCCTTTTCTTCCCCATTTTTTTGCTGCTCTCATTATTCCTGATCGCCCCGGCGGCCCACGGTTTTTCCGACCTGGAGGGGCACTGGGCGGAAGAGACCATCCGCAACCTGGTGCGCCTGGAGATCCTCCACGGTTACCCGGACAAGACCTTCCGGCCCGACCAAAGCATCACCCGGGCGGAACTGGCAAAAATCCTTGCCGTCACTTTCAACCTGAAGCCCTCGTCCGGGCAGACTTGTTCCGACACGGCCGATCACTGGGCTAAAGAGTATGCCGGCGCACTAGTGGATAAGAAGATCATCATCCCGGAGAACGGGGCCTTTCATCCCGAGCGGCCCGTCACCCGGGAGGAGGCGGTCACCATCCTCACCCGGCTGCTTAATATCAAGCACCCGGAGGAAGAGTATACCTTGAAGGTGACGCCTTCCTTCACCGATATCATTGAAGACTCCGCGGGCTTTGCCGAGATTGAACTGGCTTCACGCCTTGGCATTCTGCCCGGTTACTACCAGCAGGAATTCAACCCCTCCTACCTGGCGAGCAGGGCGGATATCGCCTGGATGATCAGCCGCCTCCGGCAGATAAAAACCCTCCGCGGTACGGTCCTTGATACCAATGAGGCTTCGGGGCTCCTCACCGTCAAGCCGGAAGAAGGCAAGCAAGAGGCCAGGCTGGTGCTGGTTGGGGATGAGACGGTCCTCCTGCGCAACAACATCAGCGCCAAGGCCGGGCAGGTGCTGGCCGGCGATAAATTGACGGTCTTCTTTAACCCGCAGGATAAACCGGTCTTTGTCAAGGCCTACGGGGAGGTCACCCAGAACGACCTCCTGAGCAGGCTGAGTGCAATGGTGAAAGAACGCTTGACCCCCGAACAGATCGCCGCTATCTTGGCCGGCGACTGGGAGAGCGTTAAGGATGCCTTAACCGGCGAACTCTATAACCAGATGCTCAACTACGGGCTCACGCCGGCGGAAGCCGAAGCCATTCTCATGCAGGACTGGCAGTACCTTGATCTGGTCAGCCGCGACCGGCTGGCGGAAGCCCTCTCCGGTTACCTGGGGATTACCCGGGACTTGAGCCGGGCCCTTCTCGACCGGGACCTGGAACGGATCAAGGAATATGCCAAAATTGAACTGATCACCTACGCCCTCGGCCGGATCCTGGACCAGGGTCCTTCCGCGCCCGGCGCCAGCAGCTACAACGGGTAAGAAAAACTTCTCTCATTAAAACTGCGTTAGGTGTGTAGCAGACACACGCCCGCTAATCTCACATGCCATGTAACCCACGAAATACGCCGCACTATAGTTTATAAGCGGCGTATTTTTATACCAACAGCTAGCGCGCGCCCTCTTTCCTTTTTTTCTGTTCCTTCCGTCCGTAACGGTGCAGCAACCTGCCCCGGGTTACCGCCGTCTCGCCAAAGCGGTCCCTGATCCGGTCAACCGCCTGGTGGAGGCGGCGTAATTCTTCCTCTTTCCCGGCGAAAAGCCGCCCCTGTTCGTTTTCTTTCCTTTCCAGCCCGGAAAGGCTCACCCCCACCAGGCGCAACGGCCTCCCGTCCCATTTTGCCTGGGCAAAGAGTTTCCGGACGCTGGCAAAGAAAATCTCCTCCAAATCCGTGGGCGGAGCCAGTGTTATCTGCCGGGTAATGGTTTTAAACCCGGCGTCCCGGAGCTTCAGGGTGACCCCCCTGGCCAGCAGGGCTTTTTTCCGCAACCGCCGGGCGGCCTTTTCACAGAGTTCCAAGAGGACTGCCTCGATAAAATTCCGGTCGGCGGTATCCTCGTCAAAAGTTACCTCATGCCCAATACTCTTCGGTTCCCGTTCCGGCACCACCGGGCTCTCATCTTTGCCAAAGGCCAACCGGGAAAGGGATTCCGCCGCCGCCTCGCCCAGCCGGCCGCGCAGGCTCTCATAAGGAGTTGCCTGCAGGTCGCCGATGGTCTTTATCCCCAATCCCCCGAGGATTTCCAGGGTTTTCGGGCCCACCCCCCACAGCCGGCTGACCGGCAGTGGCGCCAAAAAGGCCTCCACTTTATCCGGGTCAACAACCACGAAACCGCGGGGTTTTTGGAGATCCGATGCCACCTTGGCCAGGAACTTGTTATGCGCCACCCCCACCGAGGCGGTTAACCCCAGCTCCGACTCGACCCGGTCAGCGATCTCCCGGGCAATCTCTTCCGCCGGGCCGAACAGCTTCTCGGAGCCGGTGACATCAAGAAAGGCCTCATCCAAAGCGATGGGTTCGACAAGTGGGGTGTAATCATGGAGGATGGCCATGAGTTCCGCCGAGACCTCCTGGTACCTCTTCATTCGCACCGGGAGAAAAATCCCGTGGGGGCAGCGCCGGCCGGCCTCCCGCAGTGGCATGGCGGAACGAACGCCGTATTTCCTCGCCTCGTAAGAACAGGTGGAAACCACGCCGCGGGCAGTCGGGCTGCCGCCGACAATGACCGGCTTCCCCCGGTAGGCTGGGTTGTCCCTCTGCTCCACCGCCGCGTAAAAAGCATCCATATCCAGATGGATAATCCGGCGCACCCTCTTCCCTCCTGTTCACCGCTGACTGCTTATATGCTAGATCTTACTCAACAGTATTACTCAGGTCAATCCGGTACCAGTTCACATTTCTGGTCAAGTACATGACCGCCGCGAGAATCAAGAACAGCCCCACGCTCCCGATTAACAGCGCGTAGTCCTGGTTTTGCAGCAGGATATAGAGGAACCCATAGAGGATCGCCAGCATCCCCACGGTGATCAGGGGTATCACCTTTTTCTCCAGCGCGCTGCGGACATAGGCGCCGATTAATATGACCACGCTGAGACTGGCAAGCAAATAGGCCAGGCCAAAATTGATATGTTCCGAAAGGGAAAGCAGGAGAAGATAGAAGATACAAAGGGAAAACCCGATTAAGAGGTACTGGATGGGATGGATTTTTTTGCTACTGAATATCTCTACAAGGAAAAAGACAAGGAAAGTGAGGCCGATAAACATGATCATATACTTGGCCGCCCGCGTTGTCTGGGTGTAGATATCAACCGGCGTGTAAAGGTTCACCCCGAATGACGAGGAAAAAACCGTCCTTTGCGAAACATTTTCCACCCAGATCTGCGGGTAGTTCCTGTTTAAATCGAGAACTTGCCAATCGGCGGAAAAGCCGTTACTGTCAATCTGGTGTTGCACGGGCAAAAACGCCCCGTCAAAACTGGGATTGCTCCATGATGACCTAAGGCTTACCCTCGTTGTTTTTCCTAACGGCAGGAAGTTGAGGGCTTCACTACCCTTAAAAATAAGCTGGAAAGCATAGTCCACCCCATCGGAAAGATTGCCGGACGCAATGGGAATACGAACACTGATCCCAGATTCAAAGAGGTTGTTTCCCCGCTTGATCCCAGGCTCAAAAAGAATTGCCTGCTCCCCCCATTGCAGCTCCACATATTCCTTAATACCGCGCATATCAGAGATGTTTACGGAGATAAAAGCGTCATCCCATAACAACTGATCCAGATCTATATTCATTCTTCGTATTCCCTCAAAAACAAAATCCCCTGACAAATCCAAGCGCCCATTATATACCACAGCCTGATAAATTCCCCTGTACCTAATCTCCGGGTGGAGTTCTCCTTCAATATTCAATGTTTCGGGCAAAACCTGAATATATTTTGTGACTGTTTTGGTTTCTCCCTCTTCATCTTTCCACGTTTCTGTATACGGAATAGTAACAACCGGGCCGCCGATGGTTTGCTTTGTCGACCATTTGGAGGTGATTTCCTCGATCGCCTCGCGCCGCCTGTCCGCCCGTTCACGAACAAGCGCCCTGATGAAACCGGAAGGGATCAACAGTGCCAAAATCAACACCCCAATAATAACGATTCGCACACCAATACTGTTTTTAATGTCCTTCATATCCCGCGAACCTCCTTTATAAACCCCACACTCTAGGGTAAAACCTCAATTATACTTAATGCTTGATTATCCCAAACCCTATCTTTCCCCTTTTAACCTATTCACCCTGTTCTCGGTCTCTTTCAAATGCTCTTCTTCACTGATATTGGGGTCTTTCAACTCAATAAACATCTTGCACGGCAATTCATCGCAATCGCCACAATTGTTAAAATTCTTCTCTGAGCAACAAATAAATAATTCACAACCTGTCTCCGTCCAAAACGGTTTCCCCTCTACTTCCTTGCACCCTTCACAATCAACCTGATAAAAATTGCAACTCTCGCAATCCAACCCGCAAATACTCAGTTTCATTTATTTCGAACCCCCCTTTCTGTCTTTTTTCCCTTTCTCCTTACTCACTTTTGCATATGTACTTGATTTTTTTATCGCCATGAAAACATAATAGCCGTTGATCTCCAAAATCTGCACCCCGCCGAAGATGGCAATGAGTTTATTCTTGTACCATTTCTTCCTCTTTGTTACCATATACATTCTCCCGCCGATGCATAACCGGTTAAACCCCTTTTCAATAAAGACTTTCGCCACAGAGAAATCCGTGTGGTACGGCGGGTTGCACAATATTAGCGTAAAATCCTTCTCGTCCAGGTTGGTAAAGCCGTCGCTTTGGATGGTTTTCACCCCGGGAACACCATTCAATAATGCATTCTTCTGCGCCAGTTTTACTGCTTCTTCATCAATATCGAGCATGACCACGTTTTCTTCCCCAACAATCTTCGCGGCCAAGATGCCGACAACCCCATAGCCACAGCCTAAATCCAAAACCTTCTCATTTTCTCCGAACTCCACAACAGAGAGCATGGATAAAGTGCCCAAATCAATAGCTCTGGGAGAAAACAGGCTTTTGCTTGTTTCAAAAACCAAATCAACGCCTTTTATATTTGTTTTAATCACAGTACAAACCCTCTTCCTAAGACAGGTAAGACAGGGGACGTTCCCTGTCCACCCCGGAGGCAAGGGAGCGAGACAGGGAACCGTCCCCTGTCCACCCCCTAGCCAATCAGCGCCAGCAGAGCAATAAATAAGTGGCGAAATATAAAAGCAAAATGAAAATACCGGTTTTCGAACGCCCGGAATCTCTTGTGAATAACCGGCCCACGGGAATCCCGGCCAGATCACCCAGACCCAGCCCGGCGATCCAAATACCCAGCGGCCAAACTAAAGGGCCGTGCCCATTCACCGACGCGATGAAGATGAGATCCTGGAGGAAAAAGTAACCAGTACCTGACCAGATGGCGCCCAAAGTAATAAGGAAGATTCCGATAAAATGCCGTCCCACCCATGACGGCGCCGGCAGATAAACATCTACGGCCGTAGCCGCCGCAGAGTTCGTAAGTTGCTGATTTAAGAAACCAGCCACTTTTTCCAGAGGATCCTGGGTTGTCTCTGAGGCAAGTTTTATGGATTCACCGTTGACAACTGCGGTTAAGAAGAATATTTCCCTATCGGCAAAAGGCCTCCTCTCCAGAGCAATCCGTTGAATTTGCGAAAGATCATATACTTTAGAACCTTTTCGCATTCTCCCGGAGTTAAAATCAAAGACGGTCGTGGAACTTAAACTCTGGAGAAATCCGATTATGAAGAGCAACCCTGCTGAAGGCAGGATAATGATTGCCGCCCAAAAACAAAACTTCTCCATTCCTCCATCTTCAGTAAGGGGTACTTGGGACAAAAGATATGCCGACAACCCGAAGATTAGCAAAAGTAAGGCGGTAACCATGATTGATCGCGTCCTTGCTTTAACATAGACAACCCCGTTTTCCTCAGTTACTAATGAATAAGATGTTTCAAATACCTTCTTCATCAAGTTCACTTCCTCCATTTAAAATTTCGCTTCGAAATCCGCCGTTTATTTATTACGTAATAAAAAAACGACACGGCGCGCCTAGCCTTCGGCAATTAAATCATTCAGATTCGAGCAGAAAATGGTGTTTCCATCGATTTCGTATAATATATCCCCATCAATGAAAGAACCCCATGTACCTCTCCAAATAGACTTATAAAACGATAAATTGGACTTGTTCCAAATTTTCATTTCACCGCAGGGCGGGCTCACGGTAAACAGAAAATCCTGCCAGATTCCAGCGAAATAAAACATCTTTTTGTGACAACGTTTATGGCTGGCGATTATATCGAGGGTATTCTTATCAACCTTTGCAATGGAAAGATCTTGTGAAGCCGTGTAAATCACATCTCCTGCCAGTACCAGACTTTTTAAGTTCTTCTTATGAATGGCTTTTTTCTTCACAACCTTAATACTAGGTTTATCGATAACAAGAAATTCCCCATCGACATTCCCGGCATAAATGTACTCGCTGATTATCATCTCCCATATACTGCTTTCTGATATTGAATAGACCTTCACTTCACCCGTGGCTTTATTAATAACCGCAAAACCTCCATTTCTAATAGAAGCATAGACATTGGTTTCATCATAGCCAAGGGCGCATATATCAGAGCTTAAATCAGTCCCCAATTCCCACGTATTATTAATCTTTAGTGTTTCAATATCAATCTCATACAACAAGCAAAAATCCCGGCAATAAATGGCGTCTTTATCAATTACAAATTTTCTGGTTTTGCTGTCCTTTGGGAAAACTGCTTCCCTTTGTATGATCTGGCCCGTATTGCTTTTTATTTTTACGAACTCCTTGCCTGATATGGCATAGAGAATATCGCCGGCTTTTTTCAGCCGCAAAACCGGGTTTTCCAACTCTACCAAACGCTCAAAGATCATTTACTAGTTCCCCTTTCTAGCCGGACGGCCTGTTTCCGGTAAAAAACAGTCAATTACGTTTATTATATTTCATCGGATTTCCACATTTTCCTTTAAAAAATATACAATAGGTAATTATCTAACAAATATTGACTTCGCATTCCAGTTCTAATATAATCAATCTAGATTCTCACAATTTTAGTTTATTTATCAAGGAGGATAAAACTATGAAAAAAAGCCGTTATATTGTGATTTGTCTTATTTTGCTCTTGGTAATAACGGGGATAGTATTTGCCGCTGAATTTGAATGTAAAGGCGAAAAAATCGAAAAAAATGGAAGTTTTTGGGGTTACGCAAAAAAGCTTTCCTCCAGCGAGTACCGGATCGAAAAAGGTAGCTACACCATTGCCTTTGTTAAAAAGCAAGGCAGTAAATGGAATATTGAAGATACAGCCAAAAACACCCTTGGCCGGCTCAACGGCAACACTATTGAAAAACCTAACGGTTATTCCTGGACTAGCCTAAGTACGGCAAAATCGTTATGTAATGGGCCTGATGAAATCGCGGCCGCAATTTGGGTATTAAAGCAACATAACAAATTATAATTCTATACATACCAACAGACGAGAGTCTTAAGCCAGGATCTTGTTGTTTTTCTTAATAAAGAGAAGAGGCAAATGTTCCCATTTGCCTCTTTTTTATCCTCTCATGAACTGTTTCACTTAAACGGCCAGAAACTCCTTTTACATACGTTTCTCCTATTGATATCCACAATCTCATTTATCTGATACTTATCGAATCTATCAGCTAATTTTCTCCATCCATGCTTTATTTTATAATTCATCTCTTCTTCATACAGTGGTATAACAGCTATAAAATTGATTGTCTTTTCTTCATTAATCTGCAGTTCACGGAAGCCCGGATCCATTGCAATTGGAGGTAATAACATTATGCCGCAAAAACCTACGTTTTCAGCAAAGGGAGTTGGAGGGTTCCCACTTGGAACAGAATGCCCGGGCCACAACCATGTTTTATATTCATGCGGGAATCTTGCTAATGCTTTTAAGCACCGGATAGGCCAGTAATTTTTTCCATCTCTCATCCCCTCATCGGACAAATCCCAATCTGCGGGTAAACAAATATAAAGCTCTGCGTACTTACACTCTTTAAATTTCTCCGGAGGCGTCATTGGTAGAGCACTCATCCCGCTTGTAATTAAAGTATGGTAATTGCGATTTTCTGCCGGTTTCACATGATAGATATCAATATGAATTGTGTCTGACAATAGTTCATGAAAAACTATATCTGTTTTTCCTATGTATTTTTCAATATGCTCTTCAATTAGCTCCGCTGTTTTTTCGTCCATAAAAACCGGTGTTGTCCAATCTTCCCCTTCTTCAGGCGTTCCCGATGATTTCTTACCTTCCAAATATTCATCCAACAGTTTTTTCCCAAAATTCCCCCTTGGTATTATCCCCAATTCATCATAGGCCCATCTTATTTCCCTTTCCCGTGGGCTAATTTCCGTGTCTCTTTCATAACCGTATTTGACTTTATACATCCGGACGCCTTTATCAAAATCAAATGTAAATGTACACCAAGGTTCTTCACCGGCGTTTTTGAATTCCAACCATAAATCTTTAATAATACCTGTTAATTCTAATAATCGTGAATCCCAAATATTCTTATCAATATTATATTTTTCAGGAATATCACCACTATGATGGACCTTTCTATATTTATCTGTGTAATAGTAGAAGCATGCAGAACTCATATTTCCTGTTTCTTCTGCATACATCACTATTCTATTCCAATGTCCAGGGACCATTTCATATAGCTTTCCGGCTATTTGCTCGTAATACTTTTTCAAAATTTTCTCATCAATCATTTTTTACCTCCTTACTCATCGGCCACTGGAAAAAGAAAGCGGTTTTCGAATACAATGTATTTGGCAAGTAGAAAATCTAGCATTCGGCAAATAATTTTTCTAGCACCCTCATTTCCATAATTAGCAATTAATGGTAGAGTGTTTCAGCCGGTAACTGGTACCCGTAAAAACCAGCAAATGG
>JAAYGG010000146.1 GCA_012727895.1 Bacillota bacterium | reverse complement strand
GCGCCCGACAGGAATCGAACCTGTGCACCTGGCTCCGGAGGCCAGTGCTCTATCCCCTGAGCTACGGGCGCCTGCCTTTCTATTTTAAACGATCCGGTCCCAAAAAGCAAGCGGTGGAGGTTAATTTTTATCTCCTGGAACCGGCCGGGGCTTCCGCTCCTCTGCGAGCATACTCAAGGCCCCCAATAAAAACCAGATGATAGCCCCGATTTGGCTGGTATAAAGGTTATGAGTGAAAAGTTCATTGATGAAAAGCGCTGCCAGGGTGATCACCACCCCCGCTTCGAAAAGATCGCCATGGCGCCAGAGGAGGAAAGCCATGGCCGCGGCTTTCCACATAAACCAGAAAAAAGCCGCCAAACCCACCAACCCCAGATCCGAAAGGATGCTCCAGAAAATATTATGGGGGGTCGCTTGGGTTTTTTTCAGGAGGTCTCCGGCATAATCCAGTACGACCTCGGGGAAATTGCCAAGGCCGGTACCGGTCAAGGGGCGGTCCTGGAAAATCCGGCCGGCCGCCTTCCACAAATTGATCCGGATAATATTGTTCTGAAGATCGGAGATACTGAGAAAACGCTGATACCACTGGGGATGCAGGGAAAAAAGACCCCAGGCCAGGACGGAAATGATGAGAATGAAGAATAACAGCTTTTTATTGGAGTTCTTCTGGAAGGAATGGAGGAAGAAGAGAACAAACCCCCCCGCCGTCCCCAACCAGGCTGCCCGGGACAGGGTGGTCCCCAAGCCCAGCAGGATAAGGACGGCGTAGGGAATAACCAGCCACTGGTATTTTTTTGCCCGGTCGAAAATAAAGGCCATGCCCAAGAGGACAAAAATAAGGAAGAGCGTCCCCAGGCGGTTGGGGTGTCCGGTGAAGGCCGCCGCCCGGGAGCCCGGGTCGAAGAAAAAATACTGGCCGATGGCGACAAACACCGACAAGCCAATGGCGGCCAAAGAAAGCGGCATGGCAAAAGTGAAGAAGAACTTCTTATCTTTTACGTAAACCCGGCCGGCAGCGATCCCGGTCACGGCCATCAAGACCAGGCCGGTGGTGAAGGGAAGCGCCTTTTGGGGATGGGTTCCGAAAAGCGCACTTAAATAAGAAGCAAGGATCAGGGCAACGAGCGGCGGTAAAAGTTGGCCGAAAAAGGAGAAGGACGGGTCTTCTTTTTTATACTGCCAGTAAATTAAGGGAAACGCCAGAAAAAAGAGGCCAAGGCCGGTTGTGGCATGGCCCAAGGGCGCGCTGAGCGCAAAAACTATCATGAGAAACCTGGTAAGAACCTGGCGGGAAAAGAACGGTTCTGTCTTGGCGGGATTAGGGTTGTCCATTGCTTCTTTGTCATCCTTTCACGCCCAATTCATGGGTTTTGGTCTTTTTCCCTAATTCTTTCGTTTTTATGAGAAATTTTCCTCTAATATTCTTGCGGTAATTATAAGAAATCTCTTTATTTAGGCCCTAGTATATCATAAACCAGAGGAATTTTAAATTTCTCCCCCCGCAGTGTCAAGTAGAAAAAATAAACCGATGCCAAAAAACACCCGAAGAAGACCACCTTCGCAAGGAAAGCGATGATATTTCCCAGGAGAGGGATGATCCCGGCCAATAAAACCACGAGTTGCAGGGCTAGCCAGAGAAAAAAGAGGAAAATTCCCCAGGCAACTCCCTGACTGCCGTGGTAGCGCAGAAAATAATCCCGGCGTAGTTTTGTAAAGACAAATGCCAAGCCAAGCGGGGGGAAAAGATAACTGAAGGCCACCGCCATTCTGGCCTCGGGAGCAGTCTTCCCGGCCATACCAAACCCTCCTTTTTAACACCGGATAACAAGTCCCATCCTTGCCTATAATTATTCTATTATTATTCTATACCAAACTTGTTATAAATATTTAAAAATTTAAACCGGGAGAAAACCTCCCGGTTCTTTATTAACCGGTTATACGGCCGCTACCCTGTTTTCCCCCGCCCCGGACGACAAATGGTTGGGGATTTCCGCGGAAGGTGACAATATTCCGCGTTCCCGCCGGGTTTATCAGGTCAAAAGGGGGTGAATTGAATAAGCGAACAGTCAGATCGATTACTACCTTTTCCCGGAGGCGGTCCCCGTTGAGTAACTCAAAATCCAAGAAAACGATTTCCGGGATGAGTTGGCATCCCTGCCCCGGCTCAGCCCCTGCAATATCAATAAATCCGGAAAAGGGGATCTCTACCCGTTGGTGGACGACGGTATTTCTTTTATTCACGAAGAAGATTTGTTTATGGAGAATCCCCTGGAAGATTACTTTTCCCGGAATTATATGACAACGGAGGTCTTCAACCACCGCCCGGATCTCGTCAATCTTCTCCGCCGGTGTAAATAGGTCGACCGTATCATCGACAAGAACCTGAGCCTGCGCCTCCGCAACAACCCTTGTTGACATCATAGCCCCCTCCTTTTCATCCCTCTGCCACGAGAAGGGTTTGTTACATAGTATGTAGACAAATCCCCGGAGGTTTGGTGACAAAAAAACAAAATGCCCGCGCATACGCACGGGCGCCCTCGCGGGCACGATGAAAATGAGGTTTATCAGCAGTTGTCAACCGGGCGGCAGATTTGCTTGATCAGCCTTTCAAAGCCATTTAACCCGTAATGGCTTTTAATGGAGGCTTCCAGCATTTCTCTGGCTGTTACTTCTGAAAAATCCAGGATATAACCGGCATTAAGCGCTAGTTGCCTGATAAACTCCCTCTGCGCTCTTCCGTTTCCTTCCCTGAACGGGTGAAGTTCGTTGATTGCGCTGAAATAATAATCGGTTTTCTTACTGAAATTATCAGGATCCAGGTTTTTGAGGTAATTTTCCTCTTTTAAACAGCGGAAAATGACCTCTGCGAACGGTTGTATGTATTCCGCTGATTTTCAGGGACATTCATTTTTAAATCCCCCCACAAGCATTAACAAACTCTCTCCCAGGGTTACCCACTGGCAGGTGCGGTCAAAACCGGAAAGTCAGTTCCCCTTTGATCAATGCCGGTTCCAATAAAAGCGCCTGGTATTTCAGGGTCAAAAGCGCATGACTCCCCCATTCCAGCCCCAACATGGTCTGCAAAACCCGCTCCCCGCTGGTGAACTCGTTATACCATTGGTAATCAACGATCATCCGCAGGTAATCGCTGAGTTGAAATGAAACACCCGCATTCACCCGGGGATTAAAGAGGAGAAATTGTAATTGATGGTCGCGCTCTTGAGGAAAATTCCACTGTAAACCCGCGTGAACAGAGGTGTTTCCAAAAAGGGAGACCCTCCCCTGGAGGTCAAGGTGCCAGTGATCCTCCGTCCCGTCGGTTTCCTTTTCCCGCCGGAGCGGGCCGGACCCGCTGAAAAGGTTCTCGCCCTGCCAGTTTCTCCCAGTTAAACCTGAATAGGGGTTTTTGTAGATATAACCGGTAGCCAGGGATAAATTGCCGATCTGGATCCCCGTGGTCGCTTGCACCATCTCGCCGTCGGCCACTCCCCCCGGCGGTCCTTGCTCTAAATCCCTGTAAAAAGCGAGGGTTTCCGCTTGTTGGCGCACAGTCCTATTCGCTCGCAGGATCAGGTCCAACTCCAGGTAACCGTCGGCAAAACCGGAGACCGATGCCAATTTCACCGGGGCCAGCCGCTCAAATTCATCCATGCTCAGGCCAAGGGTTGTCAACTCCCGCCCGAACTCCTGGACCAAACGCTTTAATATGTATTTCTCCCTGGCGGTAAGGACGGGCGGTGAAAACTCATTATCCAAACGGACAATAAGGCCTTTTAGATAATAAGCCATTTCGTACCTGGTCAAAACCTTCTGCTGCTCGTTTATGTACTGCCAGGGGTATCCCGGCAATAAACCACCCCGGGCCAGTTCGGCCAGGTCTTCATAGGCCTTGTGGCCGGCAGGGAGAAACAGCCCCTCCACCGCCATGATTAAGGGGGAAAAGAGAAAGATGAAAATCGCCAGAAAAGGAAGGAGTTTTTTCATCGCCATCATCCTCTGCCCCTTTGCCTCGTCATTCCTGAGCCGCCGCCTTCTCTTTGGCAAAAAAACGTTCACCCAGAACCACCGCGACATAGTCATCATAGGGCTCAGGCGGGGCCTGCAAGCCCAAGGGCAGCAGTCTCCGCCAGCCCCGCCGGTGTTCCTGGAGGTAACGGCGTCTTCCCTCGAGAGTTGAATAGGCCTCATCGATCCGCCTGACCACAGCCGCCTGCCCGTGCAGGGCTGTAACCACCCGGGCCAGCATCTCCCGGCTGCCCGTTTTATCACCGACCACCACCGCGGCCACGGGAAAACCGGTGCAGATCTCCTGGACCACCTGCTCCACTTCTTCAGCCGGGGCAACTCCCTTGCGTAAAACGGAAACCCGCTTGCTTTTGTCTTTTTCCAGTACCGCGTAGCCGAATTTCCGGCGCCCGGGGTCAACGGCCATAATCACCTGCGACATGCGGGTTTTCCTCCTCCAACTTGATCTCGACTTTCAAGGGCCCGCGGGTTCTCCAAACATCTTCCACCGCCACCATTTGCACGGTGACCCTTTGCTCTCCCTCCCGGATTTTTTTGATCAACTCCGGCGCCTCCTGCAGGGAGACAACTTCCCCTATATACTGGCCCTCGGAGATCATTCCCTTCTCTAAAGCCTTTTTCCGGACAACCAAGAGGAGGCGGAGGATCCGGTCAAGGATCTCCTCCTCTTCCAGGTCCGGTTCGATCCGGTCTTCCGCGATGATCTCTCCCTGGCGGAAGATGCATTCATCAGGAAAAACTTGAAAAGAGGTATAGACCGGTTCAAAGAGCACCGTATTATGGTCAACCACCAGGCGTAAAACCGCCGGCCCCTCCAAAGCGGCAATCTCCTTTGCCAGTGCGGAAAGGTCGTTTTTCACCTTGAGCGAATACTCTTCTTTCCCCCGTAGCCGGGCCCCCCGCTCCAGGGCGATTTTGTTCCCCTCAGTCAACATGGGGTAGAAGACCCCGGTGATAATCTCCTCCGGGTCTCTTCCCCCCTCAACGACCCGGGCCGCGAGAATATCCCCGCTCAAAAAGATCAAACGCCCGGTTTTGGTTGTTTCCAGGTTGTCCCGGAGCGTCGAGGCCTCCGCCGCCAAGACCTGCACCTCTTTGTGAAGGCGTTCCTTCTCCACTTCCAAACTGACCTTTGTCTCCTCAAGGACTTGAATTACCTCTTCCAAGGCATTGAGGCGCTTCTGGTTATAGGCCAGTTCCTTTTTATTCTCATCCAGCTCTTTCCTGGCCTGCTCAAGGGTGGCGGCGGCTTCCCGGTAGGAGGCCTCTGTGGCGGCCAGCAATTCTTCGGTCTTCTTCTGTTCTGCCAGGACTTCCCCTAATTTCTCCATTGTCTCCTGGTACTCGGCTTTCAGGACGGTCAATTCCCGCCGGATCTGTTTCATATGAAATAACGCGGTCCGGACATCCTCCGAGACCACCGCCATAAGCACTAAAGTGAGACCGGAGATGGTCAGCCCGGTAATGACCGTAATCACCATCGACGTGTACTTGGGGCGCAAACCAAAAAGGCTCAGCTTCCTTTTGCCCATACGCATTCCGAGCCGGTCGCCCAGGAGGGCGATGAGGCCGCCCAAAATTGCGATGGTCAGGATTAAGACAAAGCCGTACAATTCATTCACCCTTCAACCTTTCTGCTATCTGGCCTTTCTTAGCAGTTGCCACCCGCCGAAAAGCCCAAAGAGGATATTCTGGAACCAGGCGCCAAGAGCCGGCGGCATTGTCCCGGCCCGCCCCAAAAGACTGCCAACCCCCATCAGGAGGTAGTAGATGAAGACAAAAAGAAAGCTCAAACCGAAACCGGCGGAAGAGGTCCGGCGCTGCGGCTGCAAAGCCAGGGGCGTGCCCAGGAGGGCAAAGAAGAAACAGGCAAAGGGTACGGCGATTTTTAAATGGAGTTGCACCTGGAGGTTACGGACTTCATCATCGGTAAGTTGGGGGTTGTTCTTAATATACCAGTGCAACTCGGACCAGGACATCTCCGTTGGTTTCCTCCGGGCCAGTTGTTTCACCTCGCGGGGGGGCCGGGTCAAGCCGGAAAAACCCTCCGCCACCCGGATCGGGAAGACCTGTTCTCCTTCGTACTGGTAGATCTGCCCCTCCCGGAAAAACCAGCCGTAGTCCGCTTCACTCCAGAAGAGCTCCTGGCTCTGGATGGTCCGGACTACCCGGTCCTTCTTAATTTCTTGTATAAAGACTTTGATCATTCTTTCTTCCGCCGGGTAATATTCTTCAGCGTAAAGCAACCTTTTCACCTTGGAGCTGGAATCGGTGATAAAGTGGTGACGGATTACCCCTTTGGGTGTGGAGCCCGTCAACGCCGCCCGCTCCTCCCGGTAGATCCTGTTGGCCACCGGCACCACGTTTTCGTTAAGAACAAGGGTCGCCCCGCTCACGAGTAAGCCGGTGAGGAGAACCGGCAAGGCGACCCGGAAATAGCTGACCCCGCCGGCCTGCATAGCTATGGTTTCGCTGTGCCCGGTCATCTTTCCCAACCCGATCAGCGTCCCCAGCAGCATGGCCATGGGCGTGCCGTAAGCCAGGTTTTCGGGGATCTGGTAGACCAGGAGGCGCAAGACGGTGGAAAGGGGTAAACCATAATTCTGGGCAAATTGGGTCAGGTTGACAAAGATATTCCCAATCAGGATCCCGCTAAAAAGGAACAACCCAAAGAAGAATGGTCCCAGCAATTCCCGGAGTATATAACGGGTAACAATCCTCATCCTATCCTCTCCAGCCAAGGGCGGTACCGTCCGGACGGAGCCCCATACTCTTATATATTGAACCGGTCCCCGAGGTAAAAACGGCGAGCTGTGTCATCATTGGCGATTTGCTGTGCTTCCCCGGAAACCAGGATCTTACCGTCATACATTATATAGGCCCGGTCGGTAATGGCCAAAGTCTCACGCACACTATGGTCGGTAATCAGGACGCCCAGCCCTTTCTCCTTTAATCGCCTGACAATATCCTGCAAATCGGCGACGGCGATGGGATCCACCCCGGTAAAGGGCTCATCCAGCAGGACAAAGGAGGGTTCCATCGCCAGCGCCCTGGCAATCTCCACCCGTCTTCTTTCTCCGCCGGAAAGCATATATCCTTTCTGCGCCCGCAGGTGGTAAATATCGAACTCCTTCAATAATTGCTTGCATCTTTCGTCCCTGTCCGTCCTTTTCCCCGGGCGCAATTCCAAAATGGCCTTGATATTATCCTCCACTGTCAAGCGGCGAAAAACCGAAGGCTCCTGCGCCAGGTAGGAGACGCCAAACCTGGCCCGCATATGCATGGGGAGGTTGGTGACATCCCGCCCGCCAATGGTGATGGTACCGCTTTTCGGCCGTTCGAGGCCGACGATCATATAAAAGGTCGTGGTTTTCCCTGCGCCATTCGGCCCCAGCAGACCCACGACTTCACCGGGGTCCACCCGGAGACTGACGCCATCCACCACCCGGCGTTTATTATACTCTTTCACCAGGTTCCTGGCTTCAATCGCCACCGGTTTCCCCCCCTTGCGGCTGCACTTTTGACTTAACCGGCCCGGTTATGATAATCCTCCCTGTTTCCAGGTGCAAAACCATCTTCGTCCCTTCCATATAGCTCTCTCCCCAGTAGGCCACCGGCGATCCGGAGAGGTAGACCTTTCCCTCGTCTTCCCGGTAAACCAGTTCCTCCGCTTCCCCCCGCAGATCGCGGAAATGCCATTTCACCTCTTCGGTGGCGGTCAAGACCCCTTCCGGGCGGCTGGCGGTGAGCACCCGGCCGGCAAGTTCCATCTCCCCTCTGGTCAGGGTGAACCCCCCCGTCGCGATGAGGGATTCCTCTTCCAAATCGACCAGGACTTCCCCGGCCTGGAGTTTTATCTCCTCTCCAATTAAGACAACGTCGCCCCTGGCGGATAGTTCCTGCTCTTTCCGGTTATAATCAATCCGGCGGGCAGTAAGCGATAGCTCTTGAGTCCGGGCGATTACCGGCTGCCCGGCGCGGCCAAAATAGGAAAAACTCTCTTCCTTCAGGTCGATATCGCTGCCCTCCGGCGCGATAATCTCCACCTCCGGCCCGCCCTCTGCCGAGCCTACGGCCGGGCTCAAGGCCGCCGCGGCCAGTGCCAACAGGAGCAGCCCGCTAAGATAAACGGGTCTTCTCTTTAGCGCCGTTTTTATGGTTAATAGTCGCCGGGTAACCAAGAATGCCAGGATCGTAATGCACCTCCCACCTGTTACCTGGTAGGAAATTTCCAGCGGGAATGGCCGTCGAAAACCACCTTTTCCAGGCTGGGATCCGCCCGGAAACGGGTGGCATAAACCTCAATCCCCTGCTTTTTCATGGTTATTTCTTCCCCGGAAAGAATCCCGCCCGGCGCCGCCGTCCATTCCATTTTCCCGGCGTTAACGGCCAGTTCCTCCCCGGTGATCACCACCTCCTGCAGACAGAGGCGGGAAAAATCATCACTAACTGTACCTTTCTCCGCCCGGACCACGAATACCTCCCCGGCGGGGGTAAAATATTCGCCGGTCACTTCTTCCAGGGCAAAGATGGTTCCTTCTCTTTCCATCGTCCGGATCTGCAGTTGCCAGCAGATACGGTTATCCTGATCCACCAGGGTAACCTCGGCATGCTCCAGGCGTAAAGCCGGGGAGGAGGTCCCGGAAGATTCCCCGGAAGGCTTCCCGGCGGGGCCGGGTTTTTCCTTTTGCGCCGGGGAGAGAAACTGCTCCACGTCGGATACCGGTTGAAAGCTGGTGAAAAGCAGATAGCCGAGGAGCACCGAGAGAAGAATAACCCCGGCCGATAAAATAACCCCCATTCTCACCTTCATTAGCGTAGTTCCCCTTCTCTTTTAACCTTCCCGCGCCGTGGCCCATACCGCTGCCCGCTGCTTTTGCGGTGTTTCTCAATTCAGAGAATCATCCTCCACCGCCACCAGGGAAAGATTTTCCCTGTTTGCCCGGGCAATAGTCGCTTCTCTCTCCAGGAGAAAAGTGGTGGCAGCCTCGAACGCCAAAACCGTGGCCCGGCTTTCAATCACCGCCGCAAGCGTACTCGGGCCGATCACCGGTATGTCAAAGCGCAGATCCTGACGGGGGTTGGCCACCTTCACCACGACCGCTTCCCCGCCGGCCAGTTCCCCGCCGCGCCGGATCGTGGCATCGGTCCCCTCCATTGCTTCCACCGCAAGCACCATCCCGTTCTTCACCACTACGCTCTGGCCGATGTTGAGGGCGGCGACCTCTTTCGCCATCCGGTAGCCAAAACGGATATCCGCCTCTTCCCGGGCGGTAGGGGCCCGTCCGGTCAGGCATCCTTTCCCCGGCAACAGGTGGGAAAGGACAACGGTTTGCTTTTCCACTTCTATGCCGTGCTTCGCGAAGTATTCCGCCAAGGCCAGCAAGATTGCTTCATTATGCTTTGCCGAAAGCCCCGCCAGGACGCCTTTTAAATCCTCATCCATTTCAAGTCCGGTAATAACAACCTTCTTTCCTACGCTACCGGCCATCACAACCTTGGTCACTTTCCGGTCTTGGAAAAAACGGCGGATCGCCCCCAATTGTCCCAGGCTCTCCCAGGTCACCGGCAACCCGGCCTCAGAAAGCGCCGTCGCCAGCGCCGGGTCGGCCTCTTCCTTCAACCCAAGAATCACAGGGGAAATCCCCATCATCCTCATGCCTTTTGCCGCTTCCAAAGGGAGTAATCCCCGGCCGGCTATCAATCCCCATCTTTCCAAGTTCCCACCACTTTCTTCTTATATAAAAAATGAAACTAGACGGGAACGTCTAGTTTTTGGAAGGCTTTTCCCCAGCTGTTAACGGCAGATTCCTCGTTCCACGTTGCGGAGGAAACGGATGAAGTGATCGATCTCCGGATATCCCTGTAACTGCTGTTCCATCTGTTCAATCGCCTGGGCAATGGTGAGGTTGGAGCGGTAGAGAATCCGGTAGGCCTTCTTTATCTCATCTCTGATTTCCGGCGGAACTTCGTTGCGCCGCAAGCCCACCACGTTGATCCCGGCCACCCGGGCCGGAACCCCGTCAACGATGACAAAGGGTGGGACGTCCCGGATCACCTTGGTGCACCCGCCAATCATCGCCATCTTTCCGACTCTGGTGAACTGGTGAACACCGCTGAGCCCGCCGATATTCACCCGGTCTTCAATGATGACGTGACCACCAAGGGAAGCGGCGTTGGTTAAGATTACATTGTTTCCGACGCGGCAATCATGGGCCACATGGCTGTAAGCCATGAAGAAGTTATTATTACCGATGCGCGTCTCCCCGCCCCCTTCACCGGTTCCCCGGGAGATCGTCACGTGCTCCCGGAAGATATTGTTGTCGCCGATAACCAGGAAGGTTTTTTCGCCTTTAAACTTCAGGTCCTGCGGATCGCAGCCGATCGAAGCCCCGTGATAAAACTTGTTGTTGCAGCCAATCCGGGTCCAACCGTCGATGACCACATGGGGTCCGACGATACATCCATCCCCCAACTCCACATTCTCGCCGATGACCGCATAGGGACCGATGACCACATTCTTCCCCAATTCGGCTTTCGGGTGGACAACGGCTGTTTCATGAATCTGTCTTAGGGTTACAACTTTTTTCCTGGTTTTGTTTTCTACGACTTCCATCTCAAAAAACCTCCCATATCATTCAAGCGTTCCGGCGTTTTCCGGCGTTTCACAACCCGCCGGCCAAGAACAGCCGTTGTTCATCCCCGCGCACGAGGAGTCGGGTCAGGTGGCGGAATTTATAAACCAAAGACCGTCGCCGTTGTTCATCCCCGCGCACGAGGAGTCGGGGCAAGCGGGATCCCTCTAGTCCCTTGAATTGCGATTCACCAAAAAACCCGTAATCCCTTCCAGTTTTAAATGGCAAAACATAAAATATTTTTTAAAATTATAAAGACCTGAAATGTTCTTTTTTATTGAACGGAACCGAGAATAAACATTAACTCCGCCTCGGCCACCAGTTCCCCGTTGACTGTGGCGCGGCCTCTTACCTTTCCGGCATTTCCTTTGATCTTCAAGACCTCCACTTCCATGCGGAGTTGGTCCCCGGGAACAACCGGCCGCCGGAACCGGGCATGGTCGATCCCGGTAAAAAACGGGATCTTCCCTTTATGCTCCTCCTCGTTTAACATCATCAAACCGGCGGTCTGTGCCATACTCTCAATGATCAGCACCCCCGGCATCACCGGATGTTGAGGGAAATGACCGTTGAAAAAACTCTCATTCACCGTCACATTTTTCAGCCCTACAATGCTCTTCCGCGGTTCAAAAGAGAGTACCCGGTCGACCAATAAAAAGGGAAACCTGTGTGGCAAGATATCTTTTATTCGGCCAATATCCAATGTACTCCCCTCCTTTTTATATTTATCGTAAATTTTCTTTTAATCTTAATACCAATTCCAAATCCATTTTATGCCCCGACCCGATCCCGATGATCTTGCCGGTTACCGGCCCCAGCAGGTACAGGTCGCCCAGGATGTCCAGGATTTTGTGACGGGCGATCTCGTCCGGATACCGCAAATCGTTCAAGTACCCTTCTTCACCTACTACCACCGCCACGTCAAGGTTACCGCCCAGGGCCAGTCCTTGCCGGCGTAACGCCTCGATTTCGTAAGTAAAGGCAATGGTCCGTGCTGAAGCCAACTCTTCCTGGAAGGTTTCCGGGGTCACTCTCAATTGGTAAAATTGGTTCCCAACACTGCTGTTGTTGGAGGTAAAGACATAACTGATATGAAGCTGGTCGCCGGGTAAAGCCAGCAGGTATGAGCGGGGAGAGTTTCCGTTTTCCACCCAAACGGGGGTGGTAATCTTCCATTTCCGCCTGGATTTTTCCTGTTCCACCAACCCGGCCTCCAGGATGGCCCGGGCAAAGAACCAGGCGCTGCCGTCACCCATCGGCAATTCTTCCCCTTCCACCTCCACCAGGAGGTTGTCGACGCCCAAACCATGCAAAGCGGCCATCAGGTGCTCGATGGTCTTTATTTGCCAGGTGTTGTTGCCAATCGTTGTACAACGGTAGGTGTCGACCACATGCTCCGGCCGGGCGGGAAGGACGGGTTTCCCCGGAAGATCAGAACGGCAGAACCGGATCCCGGTATCCTCCGGCTGCGGGATCAGGGTCATGGTCACCATCTTCCCGGTATGCAAGGCCTCACCCTGTATTGTGAGGGATTGTTTCAGTGTCTGCTGCCGCTCTTCCACCGGGTCACCCCCGTAAGACTTGCTTTAACTGTTCCATTATAACATCTTTCTCTCCTTTTTTTAAGGGGTTCTATCTTTTTTTGCGACTTTTCTGTTACTTTTTTAAGAGATTCTTATATTTCTTCCCAATTTCCGATTGGGGATTCTCCAAAACCTCAGCTGCCGGGCCCTCTTCAATAATCTTTCCCCCCGCCAAAAAAAGAATCCGGTCCGCCGCCCTGCGGCTGAAGTCGACTTCGTGGGTGACAATGAGCATGGTGGTTTCTTCTGTCCTGATCACCTTTTCCATCACCTCAAGGACCTCTCCCACCAGGATCGGATCGAGCGACGCCGTCGGCTCGTCCCAGAGCATTAAGCGGGGTTTTTGGGCCAGGGCGCGGGCAATCCCCACCCGCTGCTGTTCACCGCCGCTGAGTTCGCCCGGGTACTCCGTGGCCTTCCCGTCCATCCCCACCAGCGCGAGGGCTTCCATCCCCCGCTCCCTGGCTTCTGCCGGCGGCACCCCGTTTACCCGCAGCGCCATCGTGACATTATCGATCACATTCAACCTCTGGATGAGGTTAAATTGTTGAAAGACATAGCCCATCTTCCGGCGGATCGCAGCCAACTGGTGGGCGGAGAGGGCGGTAACAAGGCGGTTCTCAAAATAAATCTCACCGCCGTCCGGTTCCGTCAAACGGTTGATACACCGGACCAGAGTCGACTTTCCACACCCGCTCGGGCCCATCAGGACCACCGTCTCCCCGGGATAGATGGTCAGGTCCACCCCGGAAAGGACCGGCTTCTTCCGGTAGCTTTTGGTCAAACCCCTGATCTCCACCAATGGCCTATCCCGTTCTTCTTTCATTTCATCACCATCTTCCAGCGGTTAAGAAACTGCAGCAAACCCGGGCGCCCGGCCGGGATTACGATCTCGCGCATGATGGCGGTAAAAGAAAGGCCCAGCGCGCACCCGGCAATGATCTCCTCCAGGTTCAGGCGGTGGAATTTCTCGGCGGCCAGGAAGAACCCGCAGCCGAGAAGGGCCCCGGCCAAAAGAAAGTCCTTGCCGGAGAGATAGGGGATATGGGCGCCGGAAAGGCGGTAAACCAGCCAAAACCAGAGGCCGCTGCCGGTCAAGGCGTAGAACCGGGGTAACAACCGGTGATAAAAGAACCTTTTTACCTTTGTTTTTTCCCCGGTGGCCAGGGGGACAACCAGTTCCATATGGTGAAAGAGGGCCATTACCGGCGCCTGGTCCAGCAGAAGGGTTAACAACCCGAAGATAACCACCAAAAGGGCGGCGACAACCCCCCTGATATCCTGCAAAAGCCGGGTCAGTTCCCCGCGGATATCCGGCTGGATGACACCGGCCGGCAAGACCTCCATCTCCACCCGGCCGGCGGCAAAATACTCCTCGATGGCTTGCCGGGCCTCTGCTTCATTGTAACCGGAATTGACAAAAACCCGGATCGTCTCTCCGGAAGCCGCCTCTCCCCCCAGGTACCCGTCGAGCAGGGAAAGGGTCCGGCCAATCTCCTCATCCTCCATCTTGGGCAAGGCCTCTTTGAAGGCTTCCAGTTGTTCCAGGACCATCCCGAAATCAATCTTCTCCCCCCCCAACCCGCCGGCCAGGGCATCAACCTCCGCCCGCAGGCCGGAAGAGTCCAGTTGGGCAAAGAGTTCCAGGCTCTCGGCGGTCAGGTCCGCAAGTTTTGCGCCATCCTCCCCCGCCAACCCGTTAAAAACCGCCAGGCTCTCGGAGAGGGCCAGCGACCGCTCGCGCCAGGCCATCAATGTCTGGACCAGGGGGTTGAAACGGTTAATAAAATCGTCAAGGGCGCGGGCATGACGGCGCAGCTTCTCAACGACCTGTTCCATCTGCCCGTCCAAGACACTGACTTTCCGCCCCAAATCACCGGAGATCCCGGGTAATTCCGGGATAATCCCCAAACGTACCAGAAGGTGGAGGCCTTCCAGGCCGGCAACCGCCTCCTCCAGCCGCCTTTCAAAATAACGCAGCCTGGCCAGGGTATTGGCCATAATCTCCAGTTCTTCACCAATACCGGCAAAAAGATGCGCCAGTTTGGCCAGTTCCCGGGCGGTCTTCCCCTCCGGTCCCGAAAAGACCGAGTCCACTGTAGTCAAGGCGGTCTGAATTGTCTCCGCCGTTGTTAAAACGGCCTCCGCTTGGACGGAAAGGTTCTGGAGGTCATGGAGTTGGGAGAGGAGAGACCCCGCTTCTTCCAGGGCGGCGAGCAGTTCCTCCCTGGGGTTCTCGGGCGTGACCAGTGCCGCCGGGTCGCCGACTTTCTGGCCGGAAGTGACAAAAAAGGCTTGCCGGTCTTTGATCCAGGTAGTATCGCCCTGAACGACCACGCCGGTTAATTCCTCCTCCGTCTCTCCATCCCTCTCCGTCTCGCCTTCCCCTTCCGTCT